>JAFCZJ010000068.1 GCA_019314375.1 Deltaproteobacteria bacterium
GATGACGCATCGAAGCGACCCAGCGACGCCTTCGGCCACTTCCTGGCCGGATGCATGAAGCGAGCGCGTGAGCTCTCGCTGTTTTTCGCCCCCAACCCCAATTCTTACAAGCGCTACCAATCCACCAGCTTCGCGCCGGTCAGCGTGGCCTGGGGTAAAGACAACCGGACCTGCGGATTCAGGGCCGTGGGCCAGGGTTTGGGCATGCGCATTGAAAACCGAATTCCTGGGGCCGACGCCAATCCCTACCTGGCCTTTGCCGCCACCCTGGCCGCCGGGCTCGATGGCATGGAGCGCAAACTCGAGCCCGATGCCCCGGTGGAAGGAAACGCCTACCAGACCGAAGGCATCGAACGCGTACCCGTCACGCTACCCGAGGCCATCCTTTCTTTCGAAGCCAGTGAGCTTGCAAAGAAAGCCCTCGGGGAGCAGGTCGTCGAACACTACCTGCACCTGGCCCGACATGAACAAGCAGAACTCGATCGCTACGTCACCGACTGGGAATTGCAGCGCTACTTCGAGCGGATCTAAACCGGTTCAATGGGGCCAAAATGATACGCGCGATGTTGGTGCTCTTGATTCTGGTAACGAGCTCGACTGGGTGGTCCGCGGATGGCGACCTGCTCTACGGACCCGGGGGAGCAGACCGCGTCCGCGCTTTGTCCCAGGACACGCGGGTGCCGGCCTATGGGGCCGCGCCCGCGGAGGTGGTCGCCAGGATCCTGGACCGGGCGGCGGGATTCCGTGAGACCACCTATTCATACTCGAACGGGGACTTTTCCTATGCCCTCGGGCCGGTTCAGCCCAGCCCGCACCCGGATAACTTCCCCTACTGGACGGCCATGTTCCAAGAGCGGTCCGATTCCATCTCCACCCGCATCAACACCCTGACTTTTTCCTATCTGGCGACAGGCCAGGCAGAAGATCTCCAGACGGCCCTCAGCATGGTGCTGGATCTATCCGCCTGGCAGGACTGGAGCGATCCGGACTACACCTGCTTTCCGGGACCCGCCTGTTTGGATACCGGACACCTGGCCATGGCCGTGGCCTACTTCTACGACGCGACCCGGAGCGTGCTGAGCGCCACCGATCGGCAAATCATCGTTACCGCACTCACCGAGAAAGGCCTGGCCCCACTGGCCGTCGCCTGTGAATATGCCCTGGATCACACGGCCCACAACCTGCACGCCATCATGGCCACCGGCCTGGCACACGGTGCCGCGGCGCTCATGGCCGAAGACAACCGCGCGGCCGGCTGGATGGATATGGCCATCGCCACCGCCGAACACTGGCTCGAAGACCAGAGCGCCGACGGAGGCGCGATCGAGTATCACGGATACGGTGCCTACGCCCTGGACTACCTGGTGCGACTTATCCACGTAGCCTCCTTCCATGGCCGAGCGGTGGAGAGTCCTTTCTTAGACAAGGTGAGCTCGTTCTTCATTTCTGCCCTGGCCCCGGACGGTTCCGGTGTGGGCACCTTCGGAGATTCGTGGCAGGTATGCGGTGCCCAAACCCATCTGTATCTCGCTTCTTCTGGCGACCCACTCGCGCAGGCCTACCTGGTGGACACGGGCATGATCTTCCAAGAGGGCGAGCCGAGCCGAGTCACCGATTTCATCACCGTCCACTGGGCCGACGGCGACTTAGAACCCCTGAGAAATCCGCCCTTGCCCTGGGCGTCTAAGGGGGTCGGTTTCGCGGCCCTGCGCTCGGGCGATGACGTCCACTCGACCCTGGTCGTTTTCAAGTCGGGCCCGCCGGAGGCCTTCGCGGGACACAACCAAAAAGATCACCTGAGTTATCAACTCTGGGCGAATGGCCAGTGGCTTACCGGCGACCCGGGCTACTCGATGTCTTCTCAGGGCATCGACTTGTTCCGATACCACGACGAGGCTTTCGGCCACAGCACCATCCTCCTGGACCGCGCCGGACCCTCGGAGAAAACCGGGGCGAACATCAGCCTGCTAGCAGGTGGTGTCGGCTTCGGTGTCGTATGCGGCGAAGCAGCATTAAGCTACCCCGAAGCGCTGGCCGCTTCGGTGGCTCGCTGTATTCTGATGCACCCGGCCGGCTTCGCGGTCTTGTTCGATTCCGTAGACTCCGCGCTTCCCGTCCAGGTGGAATGCTTGCACCAGCCCTGGCGCGATGGAATCGCTCTTCTGACCGAAGACGCGGGCGACCTGATCAGCGCCGGCACCAAGCTGGCCGTGCGTCCGGTGGGCGGAGACGGGTCGGTGACCCTGGAGGATCTGGCCCACACAAGCGGCTATCCCAAAACCCTGGCGTTCAGCGCAGCGCCCCCTGCGGCCGGTGAAGCGATCGCCTTGCCCGATCCGGGCTTCGAGGCGGCCGACTGGGCTGGCTGGGCTCCTCGATCGACAACCCAAGCCGCCCACAGCCTGGACCCGGACGCCCATGCCGGGGCCCAGTCCGCCCGCATCACCTTCGCCGCCGCGGACTCCGGCTATTTCTACTTAGACCGCATTTCCGTCCTGCCGGGAGAAACGCTGCGCGCCACCGCCTTCATGAAAGTAGCCGAAGCCACCGGCCAAGGTGCCCGTATCCGGCTGATCTTCTGGTCCCAAAACAACTACCTCTCGGCCGTGGAGGGTCCCTCTGCCAACGGCAACTGGGATTGGCACCCACGGGGGATCTCCGCCATGGTCCCCGCCGGCGCCGACGAAGCCACGCTGGCCCTCGAATTCAGCCAAAGCGCGGGCAGCGCCTGGTTCGACGACGTCACGCTCGGCCGACTGGCAGCCGGCGACGATACGACGAGCCAGGTAAGACTCGCGACCCTACTCTATCCAACCCTGGCGCCTCTCCTGAGCAACGGCGACTTCGCCTCGGCTCTGGCGGGCTGGATGCCGCGCTCTGTGACCCTGGACGCTCATGGGCTTGACCAGGCCATTTTCCGCTCCGCTCCCGCATCCGCCCGAATACACTTTCCCGACGCGCCCGAGGCCGGGTACTTCTACGGGCCTTTCACACCCGTCGAGCCGGCCGACGAAGTACGGGCAGCGGCCTGGCTCAAGACCGATGTCGCGGCCGGGTCGGGGGCGCGGCTCCGTCTGCTGTTTTATCGTGGCAGGACCTATCTCGATTCAGTTCAGGCCGACTATTTGGATGGCATCCACGACTGGACCCTGCAAGAGATTCATACGAGCGTGCCCAACAACGTCGACCGGATCAGGATTGCCCTCGAGTTCTCCGCCCAGGGCACGGCCTGGTATGACGACGTTGAGTTCGAAAATCTCACTCGCCCCCTCGACCCGGAGGACCTCGCCGGCCCGCAAGACATCACCGGCTCCCATCTGGCCTTCTCCTTTACCCAGGACGGCACCCAATACCTGGTGGTCAATGCCAGGGAGACGCCCGCCTCCGAGGATACAATCTTTGGGGCTTCCAGGCTCGATCGGGGCTTCGCCATGTGGGACGGGGGATCCGCACAACTGGTTGACGGATCGGATTTCATCGTCGGAGACGGAACCAGGCTCATGCTCGACCTGCCCGGATGTCTGCGGGTCAATGAGGAAGATACGCTCCTGGCCGCGACGCTCTATCCTGATTCCGAAGGCCGCCTGCCGACGGGCGTGATGGTCGAGTGGCCAAGTTCGTCACAGATCTCGGCCGCGGAGGTCAACGGCGAGCCCGCCCTGCTCGACACCAGCGGCGATCACGTACGAATGTGCTGGGGAGTCCCCTTCTCACCCGAATGCGAACCTCGACTTTCGAGTATTTCGATTAGGCCCGATCCGATCGAGGCGTCGCCAGGCATGCATGTCCAGCTGAACCTCAACGGCTTCGATCAGTTCAACCGAGAACACGAACCCGCGGGCGGTGTCGACTGGACCATGATCGATCCCTCGGCGGGCCAGGTGGATTCGGATGGAATGCTGACCGCAGGCGACCTGCCCGGTTTATACCAGCAGGCCATACAGGCAAGCGCGGACGGCCTGACAGCCTACGCCGACGTGTTGGTCCTGCAAGCCTGCGAGGACGACTCCGACTGCGACGACTCGGACCCATGCACCCTGGATAGCTGCGACCAAACCGCACACCTCTGCCGCCACGAAACCAACCCCGACTGCCAAGAAACCGACGGCGGCGACGATATCTTACCGCAGGCCGATGGTTGCGAATGCAGCCCCACGCGCGGCGAGGCGAGCGCCCCATGGCTGCTAGGCCTCGCCTGCTTGTTGCTGCTGCGAATCCGGAGGAGAAGCTGATGAAAATTCTCATTTCTATGCTCTTTGGACTGATTGTGTTTGCACCCATGGCCAAGGGCGAGATGGTGTTGCGCTACGAAAGCACAAGTCGCGGGACACTTGCCGTAACGGGCAACACCCTGGGCCTCAGCAAGCAGCACGATGAAAACGGTCCAGGCACCGAGGGCTCTATCGGGACCTTCATCACCACGGACACCTCCCTTATCGACGATGCTCCTACGAATCCCGCAAACCCATGGCCCTTTGGCACCACCAGCAATTGGACCCGGAACAACTCTGAGGCAGTCCTTGATCTTCCAATTGAAGGCACAGTGGTTTACGCAGAGTTGATTTGGGGAGGGAGCTATCAGGACATAGATGAAGACGTGATCGACTCCATCGATACGCCCATCCATCTCTCCCACGAACTGGGCGATGAACTGGAGGTTTCTCCAGATCCCCTTTCTTCAGCCACCCTGGACATGATCTCTTCGCAAGGTTTTGGCGTGAAATACTACATCCGCTCTGCCGACGTGACTGCATTTGTTACCGCCAACGGCAGGGGTACATACACCATCGGCGGGGTACCGGCCACCCAGGGCTTCAGGGCAAACAGCCTCAACTGCGCGGGGTGGACGCTGGTCGTGGTGGTTGAGGACAGCTCCCTGGCCATGAAAAACATCTCAATCAAGGTGGGGGCGGAATGGGTAGATGAGGACAATCCGACGGATGTTCACTTTGACAATCTCTGCCTTCCTCCTTCTGGACTCGTTACTGGACGACTGGTACTGAGTGCGATGGAAGGAGACGCCGATATTGACGGAAATGAACTCTCCATTGCTGAAAGCACTGGCGACACCTTCGAAAGCCTTTACTCGGACAACAATCCCATAGACAACTTCTTTGCCTCGCAAATCAACGACGTCAACGGGCTTCTTGACACAAGAGGCAGCCTTGGCCAGGCCAACCATGATGCCCTTTCTGGGACCCATGTGTCGGGAGGTCGACAGGGATGGGATGTGACAGGTGTCTCCTTGGGTTCGGAAAACGGCCAGCTCGTCAACAATCAGACCTCGGCCGTGGTCAGGGGATCGAGTTTTAATGACACCTATGTTCTCTCACTTGTCGGGCTCGAAACAGATATTGACGCACCCTCCATCTCACTGAACGCCACAGCAACCCCTGAAGTTGTCTTTCCTGGAGAACATGTCACTTTCACCATCGACGTAAGCAATGAAGCGTGGCGACCTGACGCAGAACATTTCCTTCTTTTTGTCTTGTTGCCCCCGGACATGCTCCTTGTCGGTTTCTCCATAGACGGCCAGGCCGGTGATGTCGAAGGCAATCCCGTGCTCAATGCGGATCTCGCATCAGGCGTTCTCCTGGGCAACATTGAAGGAGGCATTCAAAAATTGGTGGAAATTCATTTCCGGGTAGGCTCCATCCCGGAATCGCCGAGCCCAGTGACCCTGGAAACCAACATTCTTTGGGACTATCAATTTTCACCCTGCCCGCCGACAACATACCTTGTGGAGGGATCACAGATCCCGAGCCCCCTGCTGCTTACAGCCCCACGTCTTGAAACCGCCCTCACGATTGTCCCCGAGTCGGGGGCGGAAGCAGGTGCTCCAATTCCTCTCATGGCTCAAATTGCGTTCAGCAATTCAGGCACCGCAAACATCGAGGACATGACCTTACGGGTGGCGTTTTCCCAAGGCGTGGAATATGTCGCGCAAACAACCCTCATCAACGAATCACCCCAGGCGGACGAGGCAGACGGAACCCTTATCTACACGACAGATCATGAAGTGCATGACGATCTGGGACAAGCCGGCACCATCAGCACAGGCAGCGCGGCAACCGTTGAATTTCGCCTGACAGCCCCGGCAGATGCCACATCCGTAACGCTCTTTGCCTTCGTTGACCCCGACGGACCCGGACCACAATCCCCGGAACCCCACGAATTGAGCATCTCCCTTTCACCCATTGAGCCGGAATGCGGTAACCACATCCAGGAAGACGGCGAAACCTGTGACGACGGCAATCTAACCGACGGCGACGGCTGCGACTCCTCCTGTCAGCTGGAAGAACCGGAATGCGGCAACCACACAGTGGAAGACGGCGAAACTTGTGACGACGGCAACCTAACCGACGGCGACGGCTGCGACGCCTCCTGTCAGCTGGAAGAACCGGAATGCGGCAACCACACCGTGGAAGACGGCGAAACTTGTGACGACGGCAATCTAACCGACGGCGACGGCTGCGACGCCTCCTGTCAGCTGGAAGAACCGAAATGCGGCAACCAAATCCTGGAAGACGGCGAAACTTGTGACGACGGCAATCTAACCGACGGCGACGGCTGCGACTCCACCTGTCGGCTGGAAGAAGACCCCGCCGACCCCGAAGGAGAGTCAGGCTGCTCTTGCGGCATCGACGGCCCGGACGCCTCCCCCACTGCAACATCGATGCTTCTTTTTTCACTCCTGGGGCTATTCATTCTTCGCAGGCGCTTGATGCTCCCCTGACACCGAAAAACACACGCCACAGCCAGGATCCGACGCCCTTTTGGGAGAGGACCCGCTTGACCATCATGGGGCGCGCGGCGGGGTCGGCCGCGGCGTAACGGCGGGCCAGGCCCAAGACCAAGTGCTTTCTCAGAGAAAGCCTGTAGGTGTTCATCTGGCGATCGTTGCGCTCTTCGAGCTTTGCGCGCTGATCGGAAAACCAACGGATTTGTTCCAAGAACTTGCCCAGTTGGGCGTCTAAGCGCTTGAGTTCTTCGTGCTCGGCCTGGTTTTCCCAAATGGCTGTTGGCAACCGCAAGCGTTCCCCCACCGGCTTGAACTTCATGCGGGCTTTGTTCCACAGACCCTTCGTGCCCTTGGACTTCAGTGGACGCTCAAAGATCTCTTTGGCCGGAGCGTAGGCGGTCTGCATTCGGGTGTGCGCGAGCTGCAAGGTCTTGAGCGCCTCGATGTAGGGCTTGGCTGCAAGAAGCAAATCGCCGGCCACGCGCTCGGGCTGCACACCCGAGCCTTGCCCAAACAACAAGGGCGCGCCCAAGCCGGTGAGTCCGTCGAGCAGGCCTTCGCATTCCTTCCAGGCAATTCGGGCCATGGTGACCGAAGATCGCTTGATCGAATCCCCGACCGCCTGCGCTGTCTGCTTGGGAGATGAAGACTTGAACATGGAGGGAAAGAAATTCACCACCCGACGCATGAACAGGTTGATGTCTTCTTTTTTTTGGTGCTCGGGAAAGGGCCGCTTCAGCACCGCCAGCAGCACGAGGTCGTACTTACGTGCCGACCCCAAAAGCAGCTGGGCCTTATCCAATTCGGGCATCAGCCCGACTTGTATCCGCTGATCAAAGAACTGCTCAACTTGTTTTCGTTTCTTCAACAACCGTAGGAATGGATTTTTTGCCTTGCAGCCCTTGCACTTTTTGTCCCACAGCAAAAGCTTGCCGCCGCAGGCGCAGTCCATCTCCAGCTTGGCACCCCAAGCCTCGTCGGAATCCAATGCCGTCTGGTGAAGTGGGCTGGCTGTCATGGGTCTCCGCATAGCTTGTCGAGACAGGGGGCCTATTGTACGATCTGGATACTAGCCTTGAGGAGGGCTTGCAATGAAAAAACAAAACGGCGGTGCCGCGGTTGTTCTAATCATCATGCTGGTCACGGCGGGCATGATCTACCTGCTCTTGACCATGCTGGTTTTTGACAAAAAGGCCGATGACGCAGAGGAAATGGACGGAGTCGAGACAGAAGAAGTCGCAGAGGGAGAAGAGGCTGAGGAGGGAGAAGAAGCAGACGAAGAAGGCAACGGGATCATCGATCGCGGCAATCGAGTCATCCGAAACACCAAAAACACCCTGAAAGAACACGAAAAAAGAATGAACGACCGCCTCAAAAAAAATCTTGGGCAATAATCAAGCACGACTTGAGGTGCCCATTTGGCACCTCAAGTCCTAGGGGCCAACGCCACAAGTATCAACGCCACTGGGTGCAGGGCAGAGCGTGGTCGCTGGGCTCGACGCAATAGATGTCAGAGTCGACCACTTCCCAGGATTCTTCACCGAAATAAACTTCGACGTGGACAAAGAATAGACGTCCGTCTTCCGTGAAACTCGGTTCCCCGACATAGCCCGTGATGACGTTTTCCGCCTCAGCCCCGAAAGAACCGTCCGGCTCTATGGCGACCCGCCAAATCCCCGTCATTCCGCTGCGATCGCTGGCGAAATAGATCCACTGACCATCCGGCGAAATCACCGCCTGCTTCTCGTCGCCGGCGGAGTTGACCGGCTCAGGCAGGCATTCAGGGGCGCTCCAGGCGCCCTCGGTCCGCTCTGCTCTCCACAGGTCGATGCCGCCTTGTCCACCGGGTCTATTGCTCGCGAAAATGAGGGAATTTCCATCGCCCGTCACCCATTGTTCTCCCTCGATGTATTCGCTGTTGATGCCCTCGAGCGCAACACCGTCACCCGGCACCATGTTGGTCATGGGGGCCTCATACAGGTCCAAATCAAAGAACTGCCCCTCCGGCAATCCTTGCTGGTAGCCGATGCAGTTCGGCCCCAGGGCGTGGTAGATGACCCGGCTTCCATCCGGGGCCACCCAGGTTTCCCCAGGCGCGCTGCAAACTTCGGCGCAGCCGGCTTCCGGGTCTCCGCGGCGCAGCTCCAAAACCCTGGCCGCATCCCAGTCGCCGTCTTGCAATTGCTCCTGAAAACGCACCTCCGTGCCTTCGATGAAACGCCCCTCGGGTATCAGCACGGTGTCGATCAAGTTGACGGAGTAATGGAAAACCATGCGACGGCCATCCGGGGACATCTCGACGGCGTCTTGTGGACAGGGTGTGTTGATGGAATCGGGCAAGCGACGCGGGGCGGAGAAATCCGCGATGAGGGTCTGGGGCTGAATGATATCGAGCCCCGTGTGCTCGCTCATCTCGCAGCCCAAAGTCGAAAGCGGAGCGACCGCGGGTCCTTCGTCACCCATCGAATCCCCGGCGTCCAGGCCGGCGTCCAGGCCGGCATCCACCAGGGCATCAAGTCCCGCGTCCTGAGCCGGATCATCACCGCCACAGGCCGAAAGCGCCATCCCGAGAAGGGCCATCCCAAACAGACAGAAGACAACAAACCTCATATCTCTCAGCCCTTCTCTTTGTCTGCCTTAACCGCCTCGGGCGGATCAAAAACATGGGACCCGAAGTCCGGGGCGCGGAAATGCAGCTTGCCTGAATCCATGTAGACTTCGGCTTTGAATTTGTCTTTCACCTGGAAGCTCTTTGGGTAGCCCACGGTCTCCGAGCTGCCTTTCTTGGTGACTTTTACCTTCAAAATATAAGGCGCGGCCTTGGTGCCCTCGCCCTTTTTGATTTTGAATTTACCTTTCAGCCAACGCCGGCCTGAATCCTTGGATTGCTCCCCCGCCGAGAAGCTGAGCTTTCCCTGTTCCAAAGTGACCCGGCTCCAGTTGTTGGGCACCTTGTGCCCTTTGCGGGGATACCTGGTGTGGCTCCATGCATTGATAAATTCTTTCGGCAATTTCATCTGCTCTCCCGGGGGCTCGACATCGGCTCCTGATGATGACTTGCAAGCCAAAACAGGCAAGATAAACATGAAGGACAAAGCAAGGCACAAGCTGCGCATTTCAACTCCTTAGATTTCGCTGAATCCAAAATAAGTCAATATACTGCCACACTTTGAAAACACGCTGAAAAATAATTCACGCATCCCAAGACCTGCCTACCAGTCCCTGTTGGCCTGTGACATACTATCCCCATGCGAACCATGACCCTGATCCTATTTTGCGCCGCCTTGCTCATCCTCCAAGGCTGCGGTGACTCCGCACCCGGCACCGATGCGGGCACTGAAGACGCGGCTCAGGAAGACGCGGGTCTCGAAGACGCAGGCACTGAAGATGCAGGCATTGAAGACGCAGGCACTGAAGATGCAGGCATTGAAGACGCAGGCACTGAAGATGCGGACATTGAAGACGCAGGCACTGAAGATGCGGGCATTGAAGACGCAGGCACCGAAGATGCAGGCACCGAAGATGCGGGCACCGAAGATGCAGGCGCTGAAGATGCAGGCGGCGAAGATGCAGGCGGCGAAGATGCAAGCGCTGAAGATGCAGGCTCTGATGATGCCGGCATTGAAGACGCCGGGGCCGATGAAGATCCGGGCCCGACGAACCACATCTTGGGCTACGCTTGTATCGAGGGTGATCAGGGCCGACCCAAGGGCGGCGGCGAGGGCTACGATGCTTGGCTTGCCAGCTCGGGCGACAACACCACCTTCGTCCAAAACAAAGCCGAATTGCTCCAGGCCCTGGCCCAGGCCACCCCCGGCGAGATTGTCTATGTGGACGACAACGCCGTCATCGATCTGAGCCTTGAACGAGACCATCAAATCGAAATCACGGACGGGGTGACCCTGGCTTCGGGTCGCGGGCGGGGCGGCTCTTTGGGTGCCCTGCTCTACACGGAGGATCACGACACCCAGGTCTATGGTGCCAGGGCGCTTTTCGTCATCACGGGCTCGGGAGCCCGGGTGACGGGCCTGCGCATCCGGGGGCCGGATCAGGAAGTGGGCGAGACCTACGACTCCCCCCTGGCCGTCGGCATACGCACCCCCTACGCCACCACCATCGACCACACGGTCGTGGAAATCGACAACTGCGAATTGTTCGGCTGGACCATCGGGGCCGTCGAGATCGGCGGCACGGACCGCGCCATGGTGCATCACAATTACTTCCATCACAACAGGCGCGCGGGCCTGGGCTACGGCGTGGTCTTGAGCTACGCCTACCCCGTCATCGGTGCCAACATATTCGATCACAACCGCCACGCCATCGCGTCCACGGGCTACCCCACAAGCAGCTACGAGGCCTGCCACAATCTGGTCCTGGCCCACGCCACCTCCTTCGGCTTCGACATGCACGGCGGCTTTGACAAAGGCTTCTACCCGGACACGGCAGGCTCCACCATCCTCATCCACGACAACATCTTCTTAGCGGCCGGCGTCGACGGCGTGGGCATCCGCGGCGTGCCGGACACGGAAGCCCACATCGAAAACAACCGCTTCGTCCACAACTCAAGCCACGACTTCCCCTCCGCCATCTGGCAGCGACTTTGGCCGGAGGCCCCGGACTGCCTGTACACCGGCGGTTGCGTGCTCAACGACTGGGCAGGTCACCCGGGTTATTTCTGGATGGAAGACAGAGACACCTGCCGGGAGGCTTGCAGCCCCTACATCAAACTCAGAAATCCCTCGGGCCTGGTGGACATCAGCTGCTCGGGCAACAGCTTTGGACAAGCCCACCTGCCGGCCTGGTTCGCCGCCTTCGGCGGAAGCACTTATTGGCAGTTTCGGGACTTCGCCTCCATCGCGCCACAGAACATGCTCTTCGGGGACTTGGACGGAGACGGCAGGCAGGACGGCTTCGTGGCATCGGGGGGCACCTGGTATCTGTATCCAGGCCTCAAGCTGCCGGCCCAAACAATCAACAGCTCCTCGGCGGCCCAGGCGGACTTGGGCCTTGCGGATTTTGACGGCGACGGACAGGCCGACGTGTTTTATGCCGACGGCAGCACCTGGCGCGTATCCTGGTCCGGCACCTCCGGCTGGGCCAACCTGAACACCTCGGCCCTGCCGCAGGCCTCCTTGCATCTGGCGGACTTCAACGGAGACGGACAAGCCGATGTCTTCCGCGCCAACGGCAGCGACTGGCGAGTCGTCTGGTCCGGCACAAATGCCTGGCAGGTCCTCAACAACATGACAGAGCCGCAAGCTGAACTCCTCTTCGGGGATTTCAATGGCGATGGCGCCACCGACGTCTTTCATGCAAACGGCTCAAACTGGCGGGTTTCCTGGTCGGGAAGCAGCGCCTGGGCAAACATCAACACCTCTGGCATCACGGAAGTCGCCGTGGCCGACCTGAACGGAGACGGCCAAGCCGACATCTTTCGCGCCAACGGCACCACCTGGACCGTATCCTGGTCGGGCACATCCGGCTGGCAAACCCTGCAAAACCTGCCCGAAACCATGAACACTTTGCGATTCGCCGACGTCAACGGCGACGGAAGCGACGACATCCTGAGCCTGAGATAGGGAAAACAACAACCCCATGAGACGACCAAGAAATTTCTACGAACCCGGCCCGAAAGAGCCGCCCTGGCAATGCGGCCTGCCGGGCGGCAAGCTGGATTGCATCGTCGACTGGGGCCGAGAGATGGGCGACAGTTACAATAGCATCCTCATCGTCAAACGCACCGGCGGCCAGGTTCTTGATCTCTACGACACACCCTTCGATGCGGTGGCCGTACGACGGGATACCAGCGCGGACCCTCCTTTTTTGTTTGCCGATTGACAGCCCTCCGATGGCTTGCTCTTATCGGGCCACCAGGAGAAAAGTTCTTGAAAAAACCAGTCCTCATCGTGTTGCTATTCGCCATGCTGCCCAGCCTTATCGCCCAGGCCGCAGACGGACACGAATTCCAACTCTGGACCGAAGCCGGCCTGCGCTACAAGCTCTCAAAAAACTTACGGCTGGGCTTTGATCAGCATTTTCGCTTTGACAAAGACGCAAGCGAAGTCGAAAGCATCATGCCTGAGCTCTACCTGACTTATCGGGTCATCAAGCGCTTGCGCATCCGACTTGGTTATCGCTTCATGGCCCTGCCCGTCACCAGCCAGGAAGACGCCTACTGCGACACCGCCCACCGATTCTATGCCGATCTGCGCTATCGCTACCGGGCCAAGCCCTTTCGCATCCGGGCACGATTGCGCTATCAAGAACAATTCGGTTGGCCCTGGGACGAGGATGGGGACATCCAGGCTCGACACACTTTCAGACAGAAACTTTTCTTCTCTGTCTCAACCCCCTTGGGCCTGGAACCCTTCGTTGCCGGTGAACTGTTTCTGCGCTTCGGCGATCCAGACGGGGTCTTACACAAGTGGCGCGGCAGCCTGGGTCTGAGCTACGAACTAGACAGGCATGAGCTTTCAATCTTCTATCGCGCCGAGGGCATGTTGGACGACGACACAGACCCCCTCTATCACATCCTGGGCCTTGCTTACTCGGTCAGGCTCAACTGACGAGAATCCACATGCTCCGCTTTCTTTCAATTGCGATTTGTCTGACCCTGTTGCTCATGAGCCGGCCGTCCGCGTCGGCCGAGTCCAACGCCAAATCCTGGCTGCTTGAGCACACGCGCCTTCAGGCCCTTTGGTACATGCACTACCTTTGGGGCGAGGACGCGGACGGTCCCTACAATCGATTCAGCATCACCCGTGGCTATACGACTTTTCGCTTCACGCCCACCGCATGGTTCGAGGCCCGCTCCACCATCGATCTCTACGAAGACGACGACGGCTGGGCACTTCGCCTCAAGTACCTTTATGGTCGCCTGCGCTGGCCCTTGGAGACAGCCATCATCAGCGACCCCGGCCTGGAGTTCGGCCTGGTGCACACGCCCTGGTTCGACTTCGAAGGCAAGGTCAACCACTACCGAATCGTTGATAATTTCTTTCTGGATCGCCACGGCCTGCTGCAGTCGGCGGACCTCGGACTTCAAGTTTCAGGCCTCATCGGTCGAAAGCTGACAAAAGAAGGAAACTACGGCATGAGGCCGCACCACGCCGGCACCTGGGGCAGTTTCGCCCTGGGCGTTTACAACGGCTCCGGCTACAAGCGCAATGAGGCCAACCAAAACAAGGTCTTCATGGGCAGACTGACCTTGCGCCCAATCGGGCCCTGGATGCCTGGTTTGCAAGCTTCCTATTTGTTCGTGGGCGGCAAGGGCAATGTGGAAAGCGAGCCCGACTGGCTGGTCCACGATTTGCTGCTGTCCTTCGAGCACCCATTTTTCCTGGTGGCCCTGCAGGGTGCCAAGGGCCGAGGCGACATCGCCGGTGAACGAATCGACAGCCAGGGCCAGGCACTGCCGTTTCTGGGCGCATCCGCCTTCGTCGAACTCAAACTGCCCTGTATCCACACCAGTCTTTTCGGCCAATTCGACTGGTTCCGCTGGGACACGGAGACCGGTCATGAACGAAGCGATCGCTTCGTTGTGGGTGCAGCCTATTATTTCTACAGGGCCTGTGCCGTGGTCATCGACTTTGATCGGGAGCGCTTTCTTGAGCCCGTCGCCCCCGCCGCCTGGTCGACCAAACTGAGCCTGCAGATCGCCTTGTGAGACGGAGAGCTACTTGCGCACCCTATCCCGCGAACATGAGTACGCCGAAGAGATCAAGAAAAGCCGCTTCATCTGCCGCGCCGCGCCGGTCGAGTCTCCCGAGCAAGCCATGGACTTTCTGAAGCGGGTGAGCGAGCCCAAGGCCACCCACAACTGCTGGGCCTACCTCATCGGCGAAGCCCATCGTTTTTCCGACGACGGAGAGCCGGGGGGCACAGCCGGCCGGCCCATGCTGGGGGCCCTTGAAAAGTCGGGCTTGGACCAGCTGATGGTCGTGGTGACCCGCTACTACGGCGGCATCAAGTTGGGGGCCGGCGGCCTGGCCCGAGCCTACGGCGGCGCGGTGGCCCACTGCTTACAAGAAGCGCCCCAGTTGGAGATTCACGCACAGGTCAAGCTGCAGCTGCACATCCCCTTTGCGCACCTGGGCGCGGCCCAGGTCTTGCTGGACAAATTTCAAGCGAGACGAGGCGTCGAACAATATGGCAACGAAGGACTCCTGCTGGATGTGGAGATTGAGGCCCGGGTCCAAAAGGAACTGCTTCGCGCCTTACAAGATGCTTCCAGCGGGCAAATCACCGCCGAATAGCCTCGTCCAATGCCCTGCAGCCGCCCTTGATGGGCGAAAACGACATCAAGCCTTTGCGAATCCCGACAAAAGACGTCTCGGGCATCCGGCCCAGGACACGCGGAAGACGCCTGCAAGCATAGACCGAACCGTCCGGCATCAAGGCCATGCTGCCTCCCCCCAACTCACAAGCCGCCGCGCAAAATTCGATGCCGCCATCGGCTGCCCTCTTTATCCACACAGCCCGAACCCATTCCAATTCCCGCGGGTCAAGGTCCAAGCCCGCCGATTGGGCCAATCGCCTCAAGGCGCTTTGCCAGGCCGCCTCATCAATGGGACCGGGCGCAAGGTGTCGACCCGCGCCCAGGGGGACAAAACGCTCCAGCAAAAGACCGTCCAAGCCCTGCTCACAAACCCAAGGCCAGCAAGAATCCAGTCCATGCAGATTGTGCGCGCCCAAAGTCACCATGGCCACCAGGGGTCGCTTCAGCTTCCGAAAGTGCTCTAAGTTTTCTTCCACGCGACGAAACATGCCGGCCCCGCGCACGGCATCGTTCAATTCGGCTTGACCTGCCTCCACGGAAATCTTTACCGCCGTCAACTTGCGACATCGTCCCAAAGACTCAAAAACGGGGCCCTCTATCAGGGTTCCATTGGTGATGATTTGCAGCTCTTGAACATCGGGGCAGTGGTCCAAGGCTTCAAGCAAAAGAGGCAAGCCCTCCAACAAAAGGGGCTCACCACCGGTCAAGTTGATGGACAGGCCTTCTCCCTTGGCCAGACCCAGACGAATATGCTCCAAAAGTTCAATCCAAAAAGACGCATCCCGCTCACGTGCGGCGGAATGATCTTCCTGGTAACAGTGTCGGCAGCGCAGGTTGCAACGATCGCTCAGATGCCACTGAAAGGAAAAGGGGTCCACGTCTACTCGCAGTAACGAGCCTCGATGTTCTCACAATTAAAGGTCAGGCGCACCGGGAAGGGGTCGGGGCCGTCGGCGGTCTTCTTCGTGAAGGGAATCTCCAAGGTGCCGGAGATAGACTGGCCGGGCTCGTAGAGCAACTCGTCCACTTCAAGTTCCAGTTCCTTCAGATCACTCAGAAAGCGCTCGCCCAAGAAACGATGCCTGAGCAGCGCCTTGTCCACCACCAGAGCACCATCGACCAAGCCCGCCTCGAAGGAGAGCTCGGGCGGGTACTTGCACTCATCCACGCCCACGGGCTTGATGCAAGACCACTCTCGAGAGATGAGATAAAAACGATCGCCTTCCAACTCGCACTTCATCTTCAGATCTTCAAAAACGAAACCCGCCTCTTCGGCCGTCAGGGTCCCAGCGCCGAAATCCTTGAGAACGGCCTGTGAGTAACTGCGGTGATTGAGCAAGGCCACCAGGAAATCATCCCAATCCGAATCCTGGGCAAAAGCACTTCGGGCGTAACCATCGATGTCCAAACCATAGCCGCACAAATCGTTGGGCAAGAAAATACTGATCCCCGTCGCCTGCGGGTAAGCATCGGTCACCAGGTTGGCCAAGACAAGCTCGGGCCAGACCTCGGCCATCAAATCATCGATCGTGTCTCGCAAGGTTCGAAATCGTTCATCCCCGTCCCAATGCTGACCCAATTCGGGCATCCGGCCGGCGCTGATGAGCGCCTCCCGTACATTGAGCAAGAAAACACCCACGTCCACCGAACGACCGCCAAAGACATAAGTGTAATCCCTGGCGCCGTAGACCAAGCCGGCCAGTTCCGCGTCATCGACCAAGAGCTCCGAAAGCAAACGCCCGATGTCGTCTAGGCGATTGCGCATCCGGATGGTGGCACCCGTGTCCACCGCCGCGAAGGTGATGCGCTCTGTTTCCGTGGCGCTGCCCCCGGGACCGTAAGATGTCCCGTAGTTCTCCAGCACGGCCTCGGCCAGGGCCCAAGGCCGCTGGGCGAAATAAATCGGCCGCTCGGTTAATGCCCGAATGATGGTGCCGTATGGCCAGCCCTGGCCCGGCTCGGTCTGCTCGCTGCCCAGCAAATAGTCCACCGTGTTGCGCAGGTCGTAGATGACTTCCACGGACTGCATCAGGCAGGCGTCCGAACCGTATATCACCAGGCGGTTGCGCCATTCGGGATCGGAAGGCTGCCTGGCCGTGGCCGAAATGCTGGCCAATGCGCGAGCCAATTTGTCGATGGTGATTTCCGAACCGTGGGAATTGTCCGGTGCGATGGAACGGAATACGTCACCATAGCCGTCGCCCCAGACCTCCTGGGCCCGATCCTCCAAAGAACGATCGTCGTCGCTGATGGACCAGCCGCCTCCATGGCCGCCGATGACCAGCATGTAGTTTTCCGCGGGATAGCAGGTCACCGCCCACTGCCCAAAACCCGCCAGCGTACGCCAATCGCCGCTGTCCGGCTCGGTCTCCGAGTAACCCACCAGGGGTGATTCGATGTTTTCGAAATCCTCGCCCGGGCCGATGGCGTAACGCCAAACGCCCGGCTCCGAAGAACGGTCCAGTTGGACCAGCACGTTGACGTTGGGTGAGCCGCGATGCCCCATTTCCATCTCGTTGATGTCCTCGACCAGCACCTTCTCCAAATTGTTGTCGCCCGCCGCATAGTGAATCAGCGTCCAGGCAGCCGGCGCTCCGTCCACCAACCTGGGCTTACCGCCCGGGCAGTCCTCGGGCAGCACGACGCCGCCTATATCATCGGCCTTGAAGTAGTCGGGCAGATTGACATCCGGCACCACATCACTTCCTCCGGAACAAGCCGCAAGACTCAACATGAGCAACAAAGCGATCAGGCCCTTCATGAAGCACTCCTTTGCAAGAAGCACAGAATAGAACCCAGGGGTCGAAAAATCAACGGCAGCGGCCGGTTTCCGGGTTCAAATCCCAGTCCTTCTCGCAGCTGCAAGTGCCGTCATCATTGCACTCGCCATGCAAGCTAGAGATCATGGGGTCATCATTGCAGAGCTGATCCGTCCCGGGAATACACGGCACCCAACAGACCGGGGCCGAACTGATGGGGCCGTCTTCGGACCCCGGATAGAGCTTGACGGTGGAACAGAAATAACCCGCACGACAGTCGCCGGCATCCTCGCAAACCCTGAGGCAAGTACCCGGCCGAGCGCTCAGCATCCGGGGGGCGCAAACCGCGCTGCTCGGGCATTCCGCGTCCTCCATGCAATCTCTCGACAAAAGACAATAACCCCCAGGCGCATTGAGATAACACTCAAACTCCTCGCCGCAGTCATCGCCCACCTCACACGCTCGCCCGACCACGGGGCCTTCATCCGGATCATCCCCTTCGATGCCGTAGTCCACACAGGCGATCAGAAAACCCGCAACCAGTATCATCATCGACCTGCGCAACATGCCTACCTCCAAACATCAATCATGCAGAGTTTCCTTTTGACTCCGGCATTCTATCGGCATTCGCCGGTTTGCACCAGCACTTGGCCTTGGGTTAGTCTCGACAGCGCGAGAAGGAGCACGAACATGGGAAACAAGATACGACTCCACGCTTGTCTGTCCCTGGGCTTGGTTTTGGTTTTGGCCGCCTGCGGAACTTCCGGAAACGGATCTTTAGACGCCGGCACGGATGCAGGACAAGACGCCGGTCAAGACGCATCCAGCGGTGCCGACCATGATCCGGTTCATGCCTTTTTGCTGAACGTGCCGGCCGGCACCTCTCTCTGCGGCGGGTTCGCCCAGGGCCGGGGCTGGGAGCTGGAGATGGCGCTATTGGGTCAAATCGAGCTTGCCCCCGGCGCTCACGTCTTTGCCCGACAGGCGGGTATTGAATCACGGGAGCTGGTATCGATCCTGCGCATGGGACCCGATGCCGAAGTTTTGCAAGCCACCGGCCAGCCAGGAGAACTGGAGACCATCGAGGAATCGACCGAGCGCTGGCGCTACCAATTCACCAAGCACTACACCTGGAACGCAGAACCAGTGCGCCTTGAGTTGCAGTTCGTCCTGTCCATGGTGGACCAGGCTTGGCCCGCCGAACTGACCCTGCCCCACATAAGCTGGCCTCATTCGGTCTCCGCCAAGGTTTACATCGGCGCGGGCCTGAGCGTGGACGACGAAATCCAGGCCTTCGGGCTCTGCGATTTGGGTGACAGCCAGCGAGAGATCTACACCGGTACCATCCTCGATGCATCCAGGTCCTTTACCATCACCTTGCAGCAAGGCCCCTGGTACGAGGGATGCATGGTCGCCGGCGAGACGGCCTGCCTCTTTTTCATCCAGGCCACGCTACAAGCCGGCGACTTCAGCCAGACCGTCACCGATCGCTTTCGACTAATCTATGCCGGCAACCACCACAATTGGTTCGACGACCACCTGGTGCTGCTCGATCCGCCCCGTGATAACGAAGCCGCCTGGCTCATCTTAGAGCCCGATCACATGGGCAATCCCGGCCAACTCACCATCATGGACTCAAGCTTCAACGAAATCGAGACCCACGAAATCACCGACTGGCAAATAGAAAGGCTCTAACACTGCGCAGTCAAGCAGCGCAGCATAACGTGGCACTAACGAATCAATAAACGATTCGTAAATGCCACTAACAGTTCCGGAGGACTACCGATGCGCAAATTGGTTTGGATACTGTCTCTGACGGTTTTGGCTGCTGGTCTGGTATTGGGCGGCTGTGGCCGCAAGCCCTGGTATCGCTATTACGGCATGGACGAAGAACAACAAACCCGTTCGACCGACAACATGGACAAAATGCTCAAGGCCATGAAGGACGGCTGGTGCGAGGGCGCGGAAGCCTTGGGCAATTTGCGCGGCAAGGCCATCGAGATCCTGCCCGAAATTGAAGAGGCCGTCGCCAACAACACTTGCTACGAGGCGGGCATCAAGGCCATCGGCCGCATCAAGCCCGGCGGCCCGGAGGCCATGCGCGCCATGCTCAAGGCGGGGCAAAACGGCCACTGCGGTGCCTTGGGAGATCTAGGCAAAAAAGGAGCCAAGGCCAAGGACCTGGCCCCGGAGATCTTTGTCATCGTCGACTCGGGCGAATGCTATCTGGAGGCATTCAAGGCCGCTCGACAACTGGCCCCGGAATCGGAGAAGCTCTTGGCGTCTGCATTCCGCGTCATCGAGCGCACCGAGGTCAGCAAGCTCAAAGCATGGAGTTCCTTGCGATCGCGAACCGAGGCCCTGGACGAAGACTACGTGGCCCCCCTCAAGCGGGTGGTGGCCAAGCACAAAGACCAGGCTGTAAAAGAACTTGTGAGCCTGATGGGCAACGAGCGTTGGGAATCCCGTTACTGCGCCGCCCGCCTGCTGGCCACCACGAAAAGCCGGGATGACAAGGTCATCGCGGCCATCGACCAGGCCCAAAAAGACGAAAACGAGGACGTACGCAAAGCAGCCGAGCAAGCCTATCGAAAACTCAAGTTTACCGACATCGCGGCCGCCGAGAAGATTACGGTGGTCCTCTATCTGCTCGATCAAGGTGGCCAGCTGACCCCATCGGCATTGGAACAACTGACCGACTACCTGCACGCCCAGATGGCCTCTCAAGCCGGTTTCAGCGTCATCCCGCAAGCGCAGCTCCGCAAAGAACTCAAAGGCCAGAAAGTCGAAAGCTTCAAGGCCGGATTCGATGAAAGCACCCAACTCGAGCTGGGCAAAGCCATGGCGGCGCAAAAGTCAATCGTGGTCAAGCTTCTGAAGATGGAGGCCGGTTGCTCGATCACGGGCACGGTCTTTGATCTGACCAAGGAGACCACGGAAAAAGCCGCCACGGCAGATGCCAAATGCACGAGCGAAGGATTCAAAATAGGGATGAAGGAAATTTCAGAAAAACTGGCCCAGGGGGCCTTGAAATAAAGCGCCCAGCTATCTGCGATTCAAAACCATCAGCAAGCGCAGCACATACCAAAACATCAAAGCCACCGCGGCAAAAAGGGCCAAGGAAGCAGCCACGTGCTGATTGGTGCCGTAATGCTTCATGACCGCCGAGGTGTAGTAAAGAATGTAGCCGGCGGCCAATGCAATCATGGCCCCAGAGAAAAACACACCCAATTCAAAACCGAAGAGAATCGCCACCACGATGATGCCCATGGCCACGAATCCACCCACGGTCAGGATCGTGCGCATGAAGGAAAAATCCTTGCGCGTAATGAAAACCGTGGCGGTCAAACCCACGAACAAGCCCAGGGTCATCCAGATGGCCGTGGGCAGGACATCCGGCGAGGTATAAAACGTAGCCACGTAAAGCAAGGGCACGAAGATGATCGACTCGGCCACCACGTAGACCGCCAAGCCCAAGTAAGCCATGCCCGGCGTCTCCGCCCGACGGGCCCAACGATCGGCGATATAGCCGACGAACATGAACAAGCCCAGCACAATAAGCCAGCTATATTGATTGCCCAGCATAACCCGCACCAAATTCTCGGTGGTGGGCAGCATGGGGCCGAAATACAAAAGCTCAAGACCCGCGAACACGGCGATTGCACCCGCCAGGTGCATGTAGGTCCTGCGAATAAACGCCGCTCGGTCCGTCTCACTGGCCAAAGCCACCGCATGGGGTGCCATCTCAACATGTCGTCCAAAAGCCATCATCATTCTCCTTAAGGAATCGTTCTGCCAAACCATGCCACAGGGTTTATCGTATCCACAAGCGCTCAAAGAGCTCTCTGTCTTCTAATCCCACCGGCGCAAACCCAAAAACAAGCCCGCAAAGAGGAGCAAGCCGGAAAAACCTCGACCTCCCGTAGCCGTGCAGCCGCAGCCCTCTCCATCGCCGTCGCCGTCACAGTCTTGCCCATCCTGGCATTGCCCGTCGACGCACATGCCCCAACAAAGACCACCCGCGTCGCAGGCCGCGCCATCCGGTAAGGTCTCGTTCACACAGCCATCGTCGACGGTGCAATGGTCCGCCGTGCAAGGATTGCCGTCGTCGCATTGCGGGTCTTCGCTACAGCGACAGGCATCATCGAACTCATCGCTCAAGCCGTCGCAATCGTTATCCAGCCCATCGCCGCAGGAGGCCGTGCCTCGTGGGCCCTCCACCGCGCCATGGTGTACCGTCTCGTCATCCGGCGCACAATCGGTGGCATCCGGGTCCCCGTCCCCATCCCGATCGCAGCTTCCGCAATAGCCGTCTTCCTGGCAGCAACCCTCGTCGCAGCCGGCCGTGGCGCAGTCTTCGATCACGTCAAGCAGCACAAGTCGGCGGCTCTGCATGCCCTCGGGATCCGTGGCCCGCACCACCACAGGCAGCAAGCCGGGGGCCATCGGGGTAAAGACCAGGCTTCGCCCCAAACTGTCCGCCTCCTCATAAACCCGGTCATAGCCCACATCCCAGGCCACCAAGACCTGCTCTGCCTGCCCATCGGCGTCACTGACTTGCACCGTCAACTCAGCCTGCCTTCCGGTCACCAGGGGCAAGGCCGACTGCAATTCCACGTTCGGTGCCTGACCCCAATCAGGCAAATCGGCCAAAAGGGCCGAGGCCGGTCGGACCTTGCCATGGCCGTATTGCTCATTGGGAACGGAACCCGTGTAGTCATCTTGCAAGGCCCCATCGAACAAGGCCTGGCTTACGTCCTCGTAGCCCCATTCCGGGTTGACCGACAGCAGCAAGGCCGCCGATCCGGCCACATGGGGCAGAGACCCGGATGTGCCACCGAAAGAGCCGTAGCGGCCATGCTGGTCGCCGTTGGAGGAAGGCGCGTAAGGGTCATCAGGGGCGGAAATGTCCACCACCTGGAGCCCATCAATGCGAGGGCCCATGCCGGAATAGTGACGCCATTCGCCGCGGGCACCCCAGCCCCAGTCCGAAAAATCGTGGTTGCCGCCATAAGCACCCACGCCGATCACCTGGTCAGCCGTGGCGGGAGACAGGGCGCTCCCGGCATTGGTCAGGGCCTGAGTCCAGCTGACGCCCTTGCCCCAACCCGCGGCGTCATCAAAGAGGATGCCACGAATTCGCTCCAGGTTCTCTTTGACGTCGAACTCCAATCGGAGTGTCGTCTCGGGCAGAAAGGAACCATTCAATGGGGACAACTGCAAAAGAACCCGGGCGTTGCCTCGGCTGCTGGTCTCACTCCATGACTGCACGAAAATACCATCAACGATGCCCTCGTCGTAGTAAGACCCGGTGTCCAACTCAGCACGGGTACCCGACTGCCCCAGCACCGCCAAATCGATTCGGTCCCGCGCTCCGGACCAGCTCAAGTTGACCCAAGCGACTCCATAGGAATAGGTATCGTGATCATCTGTGCTCAGGGCCACCGAGTGGACTCCGATCGAGGCCGACTGAATCTCCATGCAATGATCGGCCGAAGCCAGATTGCCGGCGGCCGCCACGGTTACAACGCCCTGGTCCGCAGCATTGGAGATGGCCACGTCAATATTGGAGGAGCCATCTTGCAACTCGGTTGGCAAACCAAACTCGTAGAACTGAATATCCGCGCCCTGCTGCAAAGCAAAGGCCACACCGGACACCAGGTCCTCAACATTGACCAACAACAGATCGGCCTCAGGAGCGATGCCCGTGTAGCGACGGAGGCCAGGCCAGCCCGCGGCGGCCACGCCCACCGCCCCCGTGCCGTGGCTGGGATCAAAACTGGAGACGGGATAGGAAGATAAATCCACACCACGGGTGTAGGTATGAACCGGCCGACCGGAAACATCCACGCGCAGAGCCTGCACCTTGCTGGTCCGCAGGCGGATCAATCGTTCACCCACATCGACGCTGTCATCGAACCCGGCTCCATAGTCCCTGCGAGCGTTGCCATTGTCGTCCACATATAACCAGTCCACATCCGGCTGATAACCCGGCAGCTTGAAATCCATCTCCCCCGTGTACATGTCGTCACGTACGCCCTCGAGGAGCGAAAGCACGGATTCAAAAGTCCCGTCTCCATCAAGATCCACGCCGTCACCAGCTCCAGCCCGGCCGTCCCCATCGCGGTCGACGAAGTCCACCAGGCCACCGTCGGGTCGAAAAAAATCCGGATGAAAAATATCCCAGCCACCCTCCAGGTCTGCGATCAGCACGCCCTGCCCCATCGCCGCGGGATTGCCCGGTGGCGGCGTCCAGCGCCGGTTGGCACCGATCTCCGCGGCGGTTTGGTTCAAAGGACGAATCAACACCATGGGCACGGCCGGCTCAATGCGCTCAACACCCTCCAATGCGGCCAAAGCCAACAGGCGCTCCTGCGCAAGCCAAATGCTGACCACGGGGCCCACAACGGCCGGACGCCCCGGAGCCGTTTCCACCACAACCGCCCCAAGGGCTTCGAGCGCAGCTCGATCCGCCGAAGAAACCGCAGCCTTAAAGCGAACCGTGACTCGCAGCGGATCTTCCCCCGCACTCTTTACGGCCTGGGGCGGGTCAAGCAGCAGAGGAGATAGGATTTCGGCACCCAAAGAACCCACACCGGAAAAAACGACCAGCAGACAACAAATTGCTTTTATCATTTCTGCTCACCACTCAGGCCCTTCGGCACTTTCTTCAATGGTGTAATTTTCACGTTCATGCTGCTTGCAAAATCCATCACACCTCGACCCGACCGACTGAATCGCCCCCTGAAGGAATGCCAGGAGCCCAAAGTCGCATCAAAAACACCGCGCCCCTTGAAGACGGTCGTGAAAGTCTGGGGAATGGGGTTGGGACTCAGCTTCATCCACTTGCCGCGAATCTTGACGCGAATGTTGTAACGCAAATGCGCCAACACCCGGCCATCCTTCTCTTCCAGCTTCACCAACTTGACCACCACCTTTTCATCGACCTTGTCTTTTTGAAGCATCAGGTCGGTGACGTGGCGTAGCTGGAAGGACCATTCGTCCCCGACCTTCACCCGCTCAGGCGGCATTTCCAAAAGGATCGTATGCAGGGTCAGATCCCCTTCTACCGAGGTCTCCAAAGCCACACCCCGGTCCTGGATGCCATCCGCTGAAATGGAGGTGATCTCAAAGGGAGTGTCCACCGAGATGACGGCCCCGCTTTTGGCGATCTCGGCTGAGACCACGGGCTTGGACACCAGATCATTAATGGCCGCGTCGAGCTTTTTGTTTTTCGGCAGGCGTTTTCGAAAGGCGGGACCCAGGTAGTAGTCCATGGCCAGGCTGCCATAGGTTGCATCTTTTCGCCGGAGAATTCCGAACAAGTCCAACTTGCCCCCACGCTGGTTGCGGTCGTTAATATACCGCCGCGCTTTGCCGCTCAGTTTGGTTTGCCGCTTCGGATCAAAGCGAAAGCGACGATTTCCTTTTTTGCTGGGCGAAAAACGCACGCGAAAAGCCCGGGCCTTTTCTTCCTCGGCGAGAATCCATCGCAGGCGAACCGCGTCATCCAGGACCACCTGGCCTTCATCGGCTTTCTTTTGGGCCATCCGAGAAGCGGCCTCAGGCGTCGGATTCAAGGCCTCCATCTTGTCGAAGTCGGCCGGGGGCATGGGCAAAGGCGGATCCTCGCAGGACAGCAAGCCCGCCCAGGCCACAACCACAAGGGCGCACGCAAAAATGGAAACAACACCTTGTCCGCCACGAGATGTGCTATCCATACTCTACCTCCCCTTGTCTCTCATTACGCTCAGCCGGCCGCCTCGGCGGGGGCCTCCGAGGCCGATACTCGCAGGGTTTCGTAGCGCTTCAATTCCACTTGCCCCGCGGGTGCCCCTCGAGACTTGCGTACATTCCTGCGCTGCGTGTAGTGCACGTCCACGCGCCCCCCTCCCCGATTTTTGCTGTGGGCCACAGCCAAGGCCGCCGCCTCACGCAGGGTCTTTTTGGGCAAACGAGCCAGTCTGTCCGGGTTCCGCACAACCACATGGGTGCCTGAAGTAGCGGCCACATGCATCCAAAAATCATCCTGCTCCGCCACGCGAAAGGTCAAAAGATCGTTATCCGAAGCCGAGCGCCCCACCAGGATGGTAAAACCCTCACTGGAGGTGAAAGCGCGGGCCACATCCTCGGCCGTCACCGGTGCGGGCTCACGCCGGCTCATGCCCGGCCTCCTTCGGTGCCGAAAGCCCCACAGGCATGGTCTTTGGCAACAGACCACCTTCCACCATGTCGCTATACATCAAAGTCCCGCCGATACAGGCGAAGGGCAAGAGGAACATGCCCGCGATGGGAACCAGCAAAGTGACGAAGACCGCCAAACCGAAGCCGCTGCTCAAGGCCAAGTTGCGCCTGACCACCTTCCACTTGGCCCCGAATTCCATGTGCCTGCGAGCCAAGGGATAATCCAGAAACTGCAAGGCGAAGAGCATCCAGGTAAACAAAGCCCCCAAAATGGCGGATGCCACATTGCCGAAGAGCGGGACAAAATTCAGCAAAAGCAGGCCCAGGCTCACGCCGACAAAGAGCAGCAAATAGAGCACCAGGTCCTTGACCGCGTACAAAATGTCCTTTGCCGTGCGACCTACTTCAAAGGAGGGCTCTGGTGTCCCCAAACGCTGGAATTCCACGCGCTCACTCAAAAGGCTATTGAAAGGGGCGGTGACCACCAGCGTCACGACCACAAAGAGGATCATGCTTAAACCCAGAAGCAACACGCGCAGGATCAAGGTAAACACGTACCACAAAGGCAAAACCAGCCAAATCCACCAGGAATCCGAATCCGGCCGTGCCCAAAACCATTGCACCATGTCATCGAAGAAAAAATACATACCCACCAGGAAGGCCAAATAAATCACAGCCCCGATGAACAGGGGGGCTGCGACTTTGCCCATCAAACCATGCCCTCGAGCGTATTCGATGGCCCTGAAGGGATATCCAAAACCCTGGGCGAATCGACTCATTGAATTGGTGGCGATTGGCTTGCTTGTCTCGACCATGGACCTTCCTTTCGTCCGCAGCATAACGCAAGCCCGCCCGAGAAAAAACCCCGGCGTCACCGAGAATCTCCGTGCTATGCTGGGTCCATGCGAGCCCAAAACCTGACCATCGCCGTACCGGACAAGGGTTGCGACAAGAACTGCCCTTACTGCGTCTCGAAAATGACCGGCGCTATCTCCGCGAACGAGACCCTCCTTCTGCGCAATCTGCCCAAGGTAAAAAGCATCGCCAGAGCCGCCCAGGTCACCTCCGTCCTGCTGACCGGCAAAGGCGAACCCACCCTCAACCTGCCATGGACCGAGCGACTGATCGAAGAATTCGCGGAATGGCCGGTGGAATTGCAGACCAACGGCCTCAGGCTTGCGGCCGACATGAAAAACCACAACGGGGCCATCATTGACAAGCTGGCCATTGCGGGCCTGAACTTGTTGGCCTTCTCCCTGGATCAGATCACACAGTTCGATGACATGGCCCCCATGTTTTCAGCCTTGCGAAAACGCGGCATCCTGGTGCGAGTCACCCTCAACGTCACCGACCTGCTGCCCGCCGAGCTAACCTTCGACGAGGCCCTGCAGCGCTGTAAACAAAGTCAGGCGCAGCAGTTCTCCCTGCGCCAAATCACCATCCCCAACCACGTGAATCTGAGCGGGGATGAAGCTTCGGCCGTTGCTACCTGGATCAAAGCGCACGGAACGCCGGCGCTTTATGACAAGCTGGTCGGTCAAATGAAGGAGCGATCGACTCACCTGCTACGCGAGTTACCCTATGGTGCCAAGGTCTATGACGTAGATGGTGTAGCGGTCACCTATTTTGACTACTGCGTCCAAGACAACCACGGGGACGATGACGTGCGCAGCCTCATCTTGCAAGAGGACGGCCACCTCTACACATCATGGAACAGCTTGGCGAGCGCCTTGTTTTAGAAAAACACAATTAGTACTTGCCGTCGGTCACCTTGCAGATGTGGTCTTCACAGAGGATCATTCGCTGGGGGCAACAAACGCCGGGGCAACCCACCGGGGGCAAGCACTGACGATCGGCATACCACGAGTCCACGCAATTGGCGTTGACCACGTCCTCATAAGAGAAACCATCGCCGCAATCCTGGCAATAACATTTGCAGCCCACGGTGACGCAATCAGCAGCGGTCATGCAGTACTGTGGATTATCCGAGCAATCCACAACCAGACCCGAACCACCGTCAAGCTGTGCTCCTGCGTCCAAACCAGGACCGGCTGTCTCATCTCCGCAGGCACTCAAAATGCCGACGACCGCCAGTGTGGCGACAAGAGCCGCCAAGCGTTTCCAAGTAAATTTTTGCATAACACATTGCTCCTGAAAAACGAGCTGTTGATAAACCATGATAACCGGCCTAACGCGCTGGGTCAATCGACCCCAAAGTGCTCGTGAAGAAGAAACTTGAAATCCAGGGCCGCTTCTTCCTAGGCTGTTGCTGAGGAGACACTCTGCTCATGAAACCAGAGGACAAAGGCGACTGGGTCGAAAACACACTGACTTCCGAGTCGGATGTCAAAGCAGACCCCACGGCGGACACCAAAACCCTGGCCGTCAGCTCCCAATCCATGCTCGAACAAAAAGAAGGCCCCGGCTCGCCTCGCAAGATCCCATTGAGCAGCAAGCTCACGGTCTTCGGACGCTCCACCAACTGCACCGTTCAGCTTCACTCATCCGAGATTTCACGGGCCCACATGATGATCAAGAAAGAAGAAGGTCGCTTCATTTGCCAGGACTTGGAAAGCTACAACGGTGTTCATCTCAACGGCATTCGCATCCACTCCGCGGAGCTACGGAACGGCGACACCATCCAAATCGGCAACGTGGTATTCATCTTCCGCCTGCACGGTTGAAACTCCATGACCGCCAAACGCATCGCCGCCGTGATCTTCGGCTTGCTATGCCTGCTTGCGGGCGGTGCCCTCTGGCTTTTGGGTTCGTCGGCCTATCCAGTCTCCGGGGATGCGCCTTCACCAGCCCCGGTTGAGGGCAAGGTATTGGAGGTACGCTCAGTGGGTCAAAGCAGCGGACCCTCTTGTGCCGGATCGCCGGGACGTGCCGTGGTGCGGGTCCAAGTGAAGCAGGCAAACGGAAACCTGGTATTCGAACAGAACGATTTGCCTGCCACGGCCTTTGCCGCAGGCGACCGGGTGCAGGTCCACTTAGAGCCCGGCCACCCGGAGCACCACCACATCATCGCGCCCTTCCAGCCCATTTGGGTCATCTTCTTGTTGGCCACGGGTCTGCTCTTCTTGCTGGCGGGCATCGGGGGCGGGTTGGTCGAGCGCCACATCAAGGTGCCCTCGCCAGGCATCACGGACAAAGATCCGCCCAAGCATCAATCCAACTGACGAACTCCAAATCCAGTCCGCTGGCCGCAACCTCCCGGTCAGGTCGCTCCGTACAGTCGGCATACTTCTCCACCGTGCCCCAACTGCCTCTGGTGAACTTGAAGGCAAAGGAAGTATCCCAGGGCATGATCAGGCTGCCGTGGCATAACTGTCCCTCGCAATCCAGTGCCTGAGCCGCGGGATCCCATGGACCCAGGTCAGGCCTGTCACCGGTGACATAGATGGTCTCGCCGGCAGGGCTTCCCGCTGGCAAAAAAGCCCAAAGCTCCACCCGCACCGCCGACTGCTCACTGACCCGGAGACTCCTGGCGGCATGCAAATTCGCCATGCCCGCCGAGATCTCTGTTTCGCCAGCCGACAGGGCCGACAAAGCGCCGTCACTCGCCAACGAAGCCACGCTTGGTTCCGAACTCTCCAAGCCGACCTCCCGATTGGGCCAAGTCAATCGCAGTCGGTCGTCGTGTAAGGCCTCCACGGCCAAAGTCGTCACGACAAAGGGGCTATCCAGGATGAGCTGTGGTCGAAAAAGAAAAAGATCGACCTTGGTGACCGGCAGGTCCAGCGCTTTTTCGTCACCCAGCAAGAAAGTCAAAATGCTATCCAAACGATTGGCCCAGGCCGCCTCGTTGTGCTCGGCCTTCGGATCTTCCAGGCAGGCCAGGTCATCTCCGTAAACCATGCCTTGGCTCTCGGCCCGAGATCGCACCTGACGCAAGTTCTCAACCAGGTAGGGCCCCATCAAGGCGTCGCTGTCTTCCCCCGTGCCCATATCCAGCCATAGCCTGTGCGGCATGGGCCCATCATAGGCCTCAAAACGGAAAACAGGAGAACGGTCGTTCCACCACAAAGACGGAGACACGGCACCCACCCGGCCAAAAACCAGAGGATGCCGCATGAAGATGTGCAGGCTGATGATGCCGCCCAGGCTGGAGCCCATGATCGCGGTGGACTCGCGTCCGGGCTGGGTACGAAAATGATGGTCGATGGCCGGCTTGAGCACCTCCGCCAAAAAATCCGCATAGAGATCTCCCTTGCCCCCGCCATAAGAGGGATCTACATCCGGCGTGTAGTCATCGATGCGCTCGGCGGTGTTGTGGATGCCGACGACGATGTGTGGAGGCACATGCCCCTGGGCGGTCAAGGCATCCAGGGTCTCGTCGACTTCCCAAGCCACGCCAAAAGCCGCCTGGGCCGGGTCGAAAAGGTTCTGCCCGTCGTGCATGTACAGAACAGGAAAACGGGCACTCGGGTCGCTGTCGTAACCCTCCGGCAAGAACACGTCCACCCGACGGTCCTGCAGGCCGGGGTAGCTCAAAGGCTCTACATGCCAGGTGCGTCCCTCCGCCTCCATCACCAGAGGAATGATTGTTCCGGCGTCCTCCATCCCTGCGTCCTCCGTCCCGGCGTCTTCCGTCCCGGCGTCTTCCGTCCCTGCGTCTTCCGTCCCGGCGTCCTCCGTCCCTGCGTCCTCCGTCCCTGCGTCACCAGCAGGTTCGCCATCTCCAGCACAAGCCAGCAAAGCCACAGACAGAAATAGAGCCAACGAGGATATGCTTGCTCTATTTCGCATGCCCATCCGCCTTCCTCTCCTCCACTCGGACGCGAAGATCCACACCCCGCGCCTTGAGTTCATTGACCATCTTATCCATCAGGCCAGGGCGTTCGCCCAGGCGTTCCGGTGGGATCACGCCCGGATCGGGCCGCTCATCGCCGAGCAGCAGACGGGTCACGATGGCGCAGGGAAAACCCGTCGTTCGCGCCATGGAGCTCTCCCCTCCCGCGGGGTCTCCCTCGTCGAACAAATCCCCATGCAGGCTCATCGGTCGACCATCCTTCTGCCCATCCACCTGCACCCTCAACACCGTGAACTCCCGCTCACCGGGCACCGGCCGCCAGAGCGGAAAGAGCAGCTTGGCCGTCAAGTCCCTCGGGCGCACCCATTGCCCGTTTACTTCCACCGCTTCGGTATCGAGCAAGCCGGTGTGGGCAAAAATCCGCATCAGCTCGGCGTGTGCCGGGTAACGAAGCGTCTTTTCCCACAAGGTGGGAGCCTTGATGGTCTTGAGCAAAGAGCGCAGGCCGTCTGTGTTGAAGGCCTCCAGGGTACCCACGCCCTCCAACTCAAAAGGCTCCGCTTCGCTCAGGGCCGCCTTGGTCACCGGCTTTCCATCGATGCGTTGATGCACGGGCCGTGTGTATTCTTCCAAAACGTCACTCGGCGCGAAGGGTGCCTTGTACTCATAGGGCCAATCACGTTCCCGAGGCAGCCCACCGACGTAATAGATGGCGCTCTCGAGGGTATCGAACTGGGCCTGCGCATAGCCGATCAGCAGATTTGCAAGACCCGGGGCCACCCCGCAGTCCACCACGGCGGGGACTCCCCTTTGCCGAGCCAGCTCATCCAAGCTCAGAAAATCCTCCGGCATGAAGGAGATATCGCAATAGGGTTTGCCCGCCTCGATGACGCCACGCAGGACCTCAAAACCCAAAACGCTGGGCAAGGCACCCACCACCGCGTCGAAGTCCGCGACCAACTCCCCCACCGCACCAGGATGCAGGTCCAACTGCCGTCGACAAAAGCCCGGCAAGTCGCCAAGGCCCTCCAGATTCTCTTGCCGCTGATCCACGACGGTGACTTGCAAGTGCTCATCCGCCGCCAAATCCGCGGCAATGCAAGCACCCACCCGGCCACAACCCAACACGATGATCTTTTTCACAAAGCCTCCTTATGAACAAACGCATGATAAACACTCCGGCAACCTTGTGGCAATGGCCCATAAGCCCGTTGACGACCCCGTTCCTCCGTGCCAACATGTCGCCATGCTTGAACCCATGGTGCAAGACTATGTTTCCTCGGCCATGCAACTCGACAGGCAGGCCTTCTGCGATCGAGTCAAGGTGGCGGTGCTGGTGTGGATCAAACCCAGCGAGGACAGCGCTTTTCAATCCGCCTCCACCAAGGCGCTTGACGATTGGAAGCAAGGTCCGGGAGTGAACCGCTCGCCCGACCTGGAGCACCAGGCAAAAGTCATTGAGCTTGCCAGCATGCGCCAGAAGCGCATCGAACAAATCACCATCGGCCGCTCGGAAGAAAACGACGTGGTGCTCCAGGATGAAACCATCTCATCCATTCACGCCATTTTCCTGCGCCACCCAAAAACCGCTGAATTCTTGATCCAAGAGCAGGAATCCACCAACGGCTCGACCCTGAATGGCCGACCTTTGGTCGCTTATCGCAGCACCAAGCTCAACGATGGAGATGCCCTGACTTTTGGCGACACGGCTTTTTTGTTTTTCAGCCCCGGTGGTCTCCACGATGCCATCAAGCAAATGATCGGTGAGAAATAAACGCATGGACCTCCAAGGCAAACGACTGAGCGAAAAGAATTGGTTGGACGACGAAGAGAAACTACAGCGCTTGTCGGTCATGGTGTTGCGAGAGGTGGATCGAATCGTTTTCGACCTGGAGTTTCACCGCGACATGTTGATCAAACTTTGGTCCAAGGAACGCATTCGTATGCCTCTGCTGCGCGTCATGCACAGCCGATACTTCGAGTTGAGTTTTGAGCTTTTGGCCCTCTTCCCCCCTCGCATTTATCAGTTGCTCGACGACTTCTATCGGGCCCTGGATTCTTTCATCTTCTATGTGTCTTACACCGAGGACATGCCCCAGGCCTTGATGCTTCGCTTCGACACCTTCTTCCAGGATCTAAAAGACCGCTCAGGCACAGTGCTGGAACTGCTCAAATCCTGTGCCCCGAAGGACGAAGCGGTTTGCCTTGCCTCGGAGGGTCCTCCGCCTCTGGTTTTCGAGGGCGAAGCAGATGACATGGTTTTTGAAGATACGGATCCGGGGAAGGTCATCGAAGGCCTGACCGAGGTCACAGACCAAAACGCGAAAAAAGACGACCCGAATCCTTAGGACAAAAACGGATTTTCTATTTGAAGTGACCCGAATCGCTGGCCGTGCTGGAGATCCTCGGTCAGTAATCTCCGGCATCCGCTTTCCGTGGCCGACTGTACAATCAGGGCGTCCCAGAGTGACAATTGGTGAATTCTCGAAGTCCTGACGGCTGACAGAATCATGGCTTTGTCGATCAGTACGACGGGTAGCTGGGCAAAACGCCGAACCGCGCCCTCGGCTTCATCTTCGCTGAGTGGCTTCTTCAATTTTCTAAGCACGACCACGTAGAATTCCTGTAACACTTGGGTGCTCACAACTGCTTGTAGCTGTTTGCCGACTTGCTCCAGTATCTCCAAGGAGCGGTTCTTCTTAGCGGGATCGCTGTCATCGAATGCGTAAACCAGTACATTTGTGTCCAGGAAAATCCTATCGCTCATGGAGTTCGTCCCGCGTCCAGATTCGTCCTTCCTTGCCGCTGCCACTGGAGGACTTTCGAGCCATCTCGATCAACTCTTTCATGGCATGGACAGCTGGCACATCACCCGCATACGAGATCAGGTATTCTCGAAGCAGAGCATTGACAGAGGTTCCTTGTTCCAGTGACCTGATCCTTGCCCGCTTCAGGACCTCGTCATCCACCGTAATTGTCAAATTCGCCATGCCAGCCTCCTGCTGCCACAAATGATATCCGTGCTACACGTGTTCAGTGTAGCACGGAACGGCCTCGATCACAATGGGTTCACGAAATCCCAGATCCATTCAAATCCCCGGCAGAGGCTGCCCGCCGGCGAAGGTGACCTGGAAAAGCTCATTGCCCTCCGGATCGTAGTAACGCAGGCGCATCTCCGGCGGCGAGGCCACGGGGTCGAAATCCACGTAGGTCATGGTGGGTGAGGGATAACCCCATAAAAACTGTTCCGGCGGCAAAGGATCGAATTCCAGCCCGACCGCTTCGATCATGGCATCCCTGTCGCCTAAGGGGTTGGACTGGGCTCCGGGCCCCATCATGAACTCCCAAAACTGTTCCCCGGCCTTGCCGGGCGGATCCAGGCGCCCCACCGTGGCCATGTGGAAATCCCCGGTGACGAAGTAGACGTTTTCCACCCCGGCATCCCGGATGAAATGGATCAACGCTTCCCGCTGCCCGTCTTCGTGGTTTCCGTCCGCGTCCTGCACCGGATAGCCTTCCCAGCGATCCTGGTCTTTGAGCCAGAGGTAGGGCATGTCCATGATGGGTACCGAGTTGAGCACCAGCTTGAAAACCGCAGAAGAAGAAGTCAGGCCCTGCTTGAGCCATTCCATCTGCTCCGGACTGATGTACTGGGCATCGAGCGAATGCCGAGTCGAGGGCTTGCGCTCGGAACGGCAATCCAGGGCAAAAAGTTCCAAGGTGTCACCCCAGCGCCAAGAGCGCCATAGGCGGTCCGGATTTTCGGGCATGCGCTTGAGCGGGTTGAACTCCCACAAGGACTGAATGCCCATGGCCCAGCGCTCGGGATCGATGGTCTCTCCCGAGTAATCGTTGATCAACTCGTGATCATCGGCCACGGGCAAATAGATCGCATCCTTCAACACGCCCCGAAAGCCTTCGGTCTGCCAATTCTCGGTCCACATGCGCCTGTAGTCATCCAAGCTCTCCGCATCGTCGGCGTAGATGGCGTCGCCCAAGTGCAAATAAAGCGTGAAGGGCTCGAAGATCGCGTTCTCTATCAGGGTAGGATATGGGGTCTCGCGCTGATGGGTGCCATGGGTGCCGGAAAGGGTCAGGCGCACCAGGGCCCCCGGCGGCGGCGCGGCGGAGAAATGGCCGATGGGGCTGCGGGCCGTGGCCTGGCCCGAGCCATCCTGTACGAAGAAAGCATATGCATGCCATCGGCCCGGGATGAGGCCTTCCACCCGAGCGTGCACCGTCCCAGCCAGGCCCGGCTCCACTTCTTTGTCCCAAAGCAGGTCCACCAGGTCGGCATCGGCCGGGTCCACGTCGGGCAACCAAACCTTGAGACGGACGGCTTCTTCCGTCCGAACCAAGGCCCAAAGCGTCATGCCGCCCACTTCCGGTTCGCCGGCCATGACGCCCGCGGGGAAAACCAGTTCATCTTCAGGCAGGTCTTCGGCCGTCAGCGTCACCGGGTTCACCGGCGTGTGGGGGGGCGGTTCCCACAGCTTGGGCCCATCGTCCCCGGAGCAAGACAGCAAAAATAGAAGCACGAAAGCAGCCAGGCCGAAGAGGCCCAAAGCCACAAGCAAACCCTTCAGCAAGCCTCGGGCATGAAGCCTGCCAGCGAATATGCCGATCAGGCCCCCCATCAGGCCCAGCAACGCGCCCAGCATGGCACCCAGAAAGCCCACTTGGGAGCCGCTCAACCAAGCACCGGGGGGCTGCGTTGGATCTTCGCCATCCTCGAACTGCACAAGCTCCAGGTCGCGAAGTTCGACTCGCCCTTTGCCCGGCATGACCAAATTGACCACCAGCCTGGTGGGCGCCGAGGACTCGGGTCGGGTGTTATTGAATGGCAAGACGAAAAGACGCCAGTCCTGATCTCCCGTCAAAACCTTCAGGGGACCTTGTTCGCTCAAGCTTCGCGAAAAGAATCGCTTGCCGTCGTCAAAGTGATTCCACATCTCCAGATAGGCCTTGCCGACAACGCCCTGACAACGCACCTGCCCACGCAAAGCGTAGACCGACTGCTCAATGTCGGGTTCATCAAACACCAATAGCTCCGTCACCTTGGGCGCGGACTCACTCTGCTCAAGCGCCCAGCCCCCAGCCTGGGGCCCTTCAAGCCGACTCAAAACCTCGGCCGCCTGAACAAACAAGGAAAACAAAAATAGGGACAAACCGACAAATAGAAACAGGATGCGCCTCATCTCAATCCTCCATTGACCTTCGACGAGACACTGAGTCTATATGATTCTTGTTCAGGACAACAAGGGAGACAACATACGACCCAACCAGAGCGCGGCCGAGGCCAGCGTGGCCAGCTGGGCCCAACGATAGACACTGAATTTTCGTTCTTCCACCTGGGCCAATTCGTAAACCTGCCTGGCCGTGCTGTCGAAAAGATCTTCAAGCCCCACCCGACGCAAATCCTCGGCATAGGTTGCGGCATTGCGCCGACCCAGAATATCCGAGAAAAACATCAATCGGGCATTTGAACCCTGACGCATGCCGGGCAGACGAGCCCAAACAACGGCCAAGCATGTCAAAGCCGCCAAGGACGCAGCCCCCAAGGCCAAAAGAGTCCAAATACCGCTCAAGCCACCGGCCGCCGCCGTGGCCAAAAAAATGGAATTAAGCAGCAAGAGGCTGTTGGCTTTCTTATCAATGAACGTAATGAAAGACTGATTATGCCCCAGGATATCCATGGCCAAATCCAAACGGGCCGAAAGGGACAGATCCAACTCACCCACCACCGTCGCCACTTTTTCCGGTCGCCGACGGCGACGTTCCTGCTCCAAATCATGAATACGCTCAGCACCAAGAGCTCCCACATTCCACCTCCTCTCACCTCTACCCAAACAAGTAGCAATCATCGTGCCATCCAAAAACGCCCCAGCTTCAGGCCCAAAAACCAAACCGCCACCCCATCAACGCACCATATCGAACCATCCCCTTGCCAAGATCGCCCCAATTTGAAGCATGGTTCCATGGGGGGCAAGCAAGCCCCAACGGGGCGCAATAGATGTGCGAAACGTCATCTTATTACGCCCCTTTGGGGCTTGTGTTGTGTTGCGGACCCATAACCAGAAGCCCAGGGCGTTGCCCCGGGCTTTCTTATTACGCCCCTTTGGGGCTTGTGTTGTGTTGCGGACCCATGTCCAGAAGCCCAGGGCGTTGCCCCGGGCTTTCTTATCACGCCCCTTTGGGGCTTGCGAAGGCGGAGATCGTGGTGTTGCCCCCGAATTTGTTACGCACCCGGGTCCATGGCGAATATTGGCAAATATCTGTCACCGTGCTACGATTAATAAGAGTCACAAAGGAGGTAGCGGCCATGTCCAGTTCCCTCAATCTTTCGCTGACAGACGAACTTCGTTCGTTTGTCGACGCCAATAGCGGCGATGGCACTCTGTACGCCACGCCAAGCGAGTTTGTCCGCGATCTCTTGCGTCAACGAAAGTCGCAGCAGGAAGCTCAAGCTATTCGCGGCGGAATCCTCGAAGGATACCGTGATGCCCTTGCTGGCCGCGTCGTCGAATTCGACGGCGATTTACTGAAGGTCTTGAAGAAGGCAAAAAGTTGAGCCGGATAAAAAAACGGCCCCTGAAACTGCTCCTGACCGAGAGGGCCATAGCCGATCTGCTGGCGATCAAATCTTACTCGACGGACCAATGGGGAAAACGCACCGCGACCCGATATCTTGCCGACATCGAATCCGGCCTTCAGTTCATCACTCAAAACCCCGGCCTTCTCAGCCCAATCGAGGGATTGCCCGAAACGTTACAGCACTATTCGGTGAGAAAACACGTACTTATATGCGATGTTCGCCCGAAATCAATCATCGTGCTTACGGTAATTCACGGCAGCATGGACATCCCGAACCGACTTTCCGAATTGCTTCCCACCTTGTCCACCGAGGTCTCGATGCTGCACGAAAAAATCACGGCAGCCCATGGAAGATGAAGACAGGCCTTGCACTGAGGCAGTCGGGTGCCTACCTTGTTAGGATCAAGGAGGGTCGCATTCCCGATGACTGCCAGCCAAACGAACCCTACTGACTTTTTGAGCCATCTTCGCCACTTCGCTTGGCTGTTCTTCTTCCTGCTGCTGCCGGGCCAGGTCGCGGCGCAGACCCAAGATCACAAAAAGAAACAACCTCCCGTGCGGGTGGAAATCTTGGCGGACGTGGCTCAGGTGGGCCTGGGCGAGGAATATCGCCTGGGTGTTCGGCTGCACATGGCCCCGGGTTGGCATATCTATTGGCTTTATCCAGGCAACACGGGCAAAGCCACACGCGTTCAATTCAGCTCCGATGAAAACCACACCAAGGTCCTGGAACCTCAGTTCCCGGCCCCTGAGGTCTTCGACGCCAAGCACATCGATGACTTGAGTTTCGGCTATTCCGGCTCGACACTGCTCTGGGCCACGGCCATGACCTTCGACAGCCCGACGGACGGCAAAACCCGCATCCAGGCCGAAGTACAATGGTTGGCTTGCAAAGAGGCCTGTGTCACGGGCAAGGCCAAGCCCAGCCTGACCTTGCCGGTCGGGGATGCGGCCAAGGCCTCACCGCATGCCAAACTCTTCGAGGCGGCCTCCGCCGCCAACCCCAAACAAGCCGCCGCCGATCAGGTCTGGCTCGATAGCGCCAAGTACGTCGACGGGCAGTGGGAGCTTCATTACGGACTCTCGGCGGACATGAAGGCCACGTCCTTTGTGCCCCGCTGGTTGCAGGGTGGTTCCTGCAAGATCCTGGAATATGGCATTGAGAAAGGAGACAAGGGGCAGACCGCGCGCATTCGCCTGAAAGGCGACAACTGCCTGCCCGGCACGGGGGGCATCATCACCCGAGCCGACATGCCCCCCCTGGGCATCAGCGCCTTCGCAGCCGAAGAACCCCCCCCCTTGACGGCCAGCGCCAAAGATCCGACCGAAAAAACCAAAGCAGAAACCGAGACGCCCCTGCTGCCCATGGAGCAAAAATCCCTCTGGATGATGCTCCTTTTCGCCTTTTTAGGCGGGCTTTTGCTCAACGTCATGCCCTGCGTCATCCCGGTGGTCATCCCCAAGATGCT
>JAFCZJ010000190.1 GCA_019314375.1 Deltaproteobacteria bacterium
TTAGAAATGCGAGCGGCGTCGCGGAAAGAGGCATATCGAGCCACCGTGTTCCAGAGGACCTTGTTTTGCAGGCGACGAAAAATGGGATCCATGCCGACCATGACCTTCATCAGCCGCGGGCTGCGCTCAAAGGTCTGCCTTACCTTGGACTCGGCCGTGATCACCTCGATACCGCCGAAATCCCTGGATGCGTCCGAATCCGTGGAAGCCTCCCCGGCCGTGATGACGCCCACGGGGCAATTCTCCAAGGCCTCCTGCATCGCCTGCGCTTCCTCCTCGCTGGATGGCTGTCGGCTCACCTCGTAAGCCTGGTTATCAGCCGTCAGCCGGTACAGACCTTCCGCGATCTCGGCACAGGCACCACATCGGATACAACCGTCCTCTACCTTGAATTCTTTGTAATCATTTGACCTCTCCTGCCTTTGCGTTCACCACTCGTCTTGTGGTCTGAACTCAACTTGGGCACGAAGAGCCCATTGTTCAACAGCCAGGAAAGAATTAGTTTACAAAAACAGCAGGAGGCTTGCGGCCATGACCATCATCCCGGCCACCATGCCGTAAATAGCCAGATGCCCTTCACCATACTCCCGCGCCGCGGGAAAGAGCTCATCCAAGGAAATGAAAACCATGATGCCACCCACCCCGGCGAAAACAAAACCGAAAAGGGCGGGGGTAAGGAAAGTACGCAGCAAGAAATAGCCCAAAAGGGCACCGATGGGCTCACTCAGGCCCGAGAGGAAAGAAAACCAAAAGGCCTTCTTGCGACTGCCCGTGGCGTAGTAAATCGGCACGGAAACGGCGATGCCTTCGGGAATGTTGTGGATGGCGATGGCCGCGGCGATGGAGAAACCGATGGCCGGTTCGCTCAGAGCCGCCATGAAGGTGGCGATGCCCTCGGGAAAGTTATGGATGCCGATGGCCAGAGCGGCAAGCAAGCCCATGCGCATCAACTTTTGCTTCTTTCTCTCTTCCTCGCAAATGGCTTCAACACAGCGCGCCTCGTGGGGATTTTCGTGAGCCGGGATAAGGCGATCGATGATGGCGATGAGCAACATACCGGCGAAAAAACCGCCCACCGCGGCCCATGAGCCGCCCTTGTCGCCATAAACTCCGGCCAGGCTGTCTCTGGCCTTGGGCAAAATCTCGACAAAGGACACATAAATCATGACGCCCGCGGAGAATCCCAGGCTGCCGGAAAGAAAACGGGTGGAGGTTTTCTTGGCAAAAAAAGCCATCGCCGAGCCGATGCCCGTCGCCAGGCCGGCAGCCAGGGTCAATCCGAAAGCCATGAGCACTTGTCCATCCATAGCCTGCTAAATACCACTATCTTTCCAGCTTTGAAAGTGTCACAAGGTCCGGGAAAAGCGAGCAAAGCACCCCAACAGAAAATCTTCTGTCATGTTCCTGCATCTTGTGCGACCAAAGGCAAAATGGGAGGCCTCAATAAGCCCAGAAATCTCTGTTCTAATGCCTTGGCAGGCGCGAATCTAATGCCTTGGCAGGCGCGAAGAAGGGTGGCATGCTCTTTGGCGCATCTTGCTTATTCCAAGCGCTACCCTGGAGGCGACCATGTGGGATTACAACGAAACCGTACGCGATCACTTTCTGAACCCACGCAATGTGGGCGACATCAAGGAAGCCGACGGCGTGGGCCTTGTGGGCTCAATGGCCTGTGGTGATGCACTCAAGCTCATGTTCAAATTGGACGACGAGGGTCGGATCGAAGACGTGAAGTTCCAAACTTTCGGCTGCGCATCGGCCATCGCCTCAAGCTCCGCCTTGACCGAAATCATCAAGGGCAAGACCCTGGACGAGGCGGCCGAGGTCACAAACCAGGAAATCGCCGACTTTTTGGGCGGTTTGCCTGATCAAAAAATGCACTGCTCGGTCATGGGCCGGGACGCCATGTTGGTGGCCATCGACAACTACAAGAAGAAACAAAACGGCGTCGAAACAAAAGACGAAGTTCAGGTCGACTCCGACCTGGTTTGCGCCTGCTTCGGTGTGACGCATGCCGAAATCGAACGAGCCATCAAAGAAAACAAATTGACCACGGTCGAAGAAGTGACCAACTTCACAAAAGCCGGCGGCGGCTGCGGCGGCTGCGTGCCACAAATCGAAGAAATCCTGACCGAGGTCAGCAGCACCCTGACGCCGGTCCCGATAAAAAAGGACAAGCCAAAAAAGAAAAAGCTCACCACCATCCAGAAAATCCAGCTCATCCAGGAGACCATCGAACGCGAAATCCGCCCCCAGCTGAAAAAAGATGGCGGCGACATCGAACTCGTGGACTTAGACGGCAGCCTGGTGATCGTGAGCATGCGTGGTAACTGCGCTCATTGCAAAGTGGCTACCTTCACCCTGAAAAACGTGGTGGAGCGCAAGTTGCGTGAGTTTGTCTCCGAAGATCTGGAGGTCGTGGAAGCAGCGACCCTGGAGGAGGAGGCATGACGATCTACCTGGACAACAACGCCACCACCATGGTGGCACCGGAAGTAGTAGAGGTGATGCATCCATTCTGGACCGAGCTTTACGGCAACCCGTCGAGCATCCACAACTTCGGCGGGCAGGTGGGTTCGCACATCACCAACGCGCGCACTCAGGTGGCGGCTGTGTTGGGTGCCGATCCCTCGGAGATCGTCTTCACCTCGGGCGGCTCGGAAAGCAACAACATGGCCATTCGTGGCACCCTGGAATCCATGGCCGGCCGCAAGCGCCATATCGTCACCAGCAGAGTGGAGCACCCGGCAGTACGTGGCGTGTTTCAGCATTTGGCCAACAACGGATATCGGGTAACCGAGATCGGCGTGGATCGGGACGGAGCCTTAGACATTGACGAGTTGGAAAAAGCGATCGGGCCCGAGACGGCCCTGGTGAGCATCATGTGGGCCAACAACGAGACCGGGGTGATCTTCCCCATCGAGCGCATCGCGCACATTTGTCATGATCGGGGCGTGGTCTTCCACACCGATGCCGTCCAGGCCGCCGGCAAAATCCCCATCGATTTAGGAAAAACACCCATCGATCTCCTCTCCATCTCGGGCCACAAGCTGCACGCACCAAAAGGCGTGGGTGCCTTGTTCGTGCGCAAGGCCACGAAAATGGTGCCCTTGATTATCGGTGGCCACCAGGAAAACGGGCGCCGCGCGGGCACGGAAAACATCGCGAGCATCGTGGGTCTGGGCAAGGCCGCCGAGTTGGCCAAAACCGGCGTCGATGCCGAGAACAACCAGGTTCGGGCCCTTCGGGACCGACTGGAAAAAGGGCTCTTAAGCCACTGCAAAGACGCCTTGCTCAATGGAAAGAATCGCCTGCCCAACACGCTCAACATCAGCTTCAAGTACATCGAGGGCGAAAGCATCTTACTCATGCTCGACGAGTTGAGCATTGCCGCCAGCTCGGGATCGGCTTGCGCCTCCGGCTCCCTGGAGCCATCCCATGTGCTGCGGGCCATGGGCGTGCCCTTTACGGCAGCCCACGGCTCCATCCGTTTCTCCTTGAGCCGCTTCAACACCCAAAAAGAGATCGATTTTCTGATAGAGAAGATGCCAGGCATCGTGGATCGCCTGCGGGACATCAGTCCATTCATAGACAACGAGACCGGCAAGCCCTTGGAGCTTGCCCTCTCTTGACCCAGATAAGGAGAAAGCATGAAGCAGTTTGAATCGGTAAATGAGTTGTTGGACTTTGCCATCAAAGAAGAGGAGGGGGCCGCGGCTTTCTACTCCAAACTCGCGTCCAAGATGGACCGACCCTGGATGAAAAAGATCTTTGAGGACTTCGCCAAGGAGGAACTGGGCCACAAAGCCAAGTTGGTCCACATCAAGGACGGCGGCGCGGTTTCCTTACCCAAGGAAAAAGTCCTCAACCTGAAACTGGGTGACTACCTGGTGGTCGACGAGCCTTCCGACGACATGGACTATCAGCAAGCCTTGGTGCTGGCCATGAAGAAGGAAAAATCCGCATTCAGGTTGTATTCGGATCTGGCGGAGGTAGCCGAAGACGAAGCCCTGCGTGATTTACTCTTGGGTCTTGCCCAGGAAGAGGCCAAGCACAAGCTGCGCTTCGAGGTCGAATACGACGATCAATACATGAAAGAAAACTAGGCATATCATGTCGGAAAAACAAACAGTCACCATGGGCGGCAAGCCCCTGGAACTTAGTGAATCCATGGTCAAGGTGGGTGATCGAGCCCCGGACTTCATTGCTCTGGACAATAATTTGGGAGAATTCAAGCTGTCTTCCACCCGAGGCAAGGTGCGCGTTCTGTCCGCGGTGACCTCTTTGGATACCTCGATTTGCGACATCGAGACCCGACGCTTCAATGAAGAAGCGGCCAAGCTGGGCGAACAGGTTCAAATCCTCACCATCAGCATGGATTTGCCCTTCGCCCAGAAGCGATGGTGCGCCGCCGCCGGCATCGAGCAGGTCAAAACCCTCTCGGATCACAAAGACGCCGCTTTCGGCCTGGCCTACGGCATGTTGATCCCCAGCATCCGATTGCTGGCTCGGCCTGGCCTACGGCATGTTGATCCCCAGCATCCGATTGCTGGCGCGGGCAATCTTCGTCGTGGACGGAGATGACGTGATCCGCTACATGCAGGTCGTGCCCGAAATTGCCCAGGAGCCGGACTACGAAGCCGTCCTGCTGGCGGTGAAAGAACTAATCTAATCAACCAAAAGATAAGGAGCATGGACATGAGGGAAAGACTTGAAGTCTATAAATGCGAAAAGTGTGGAAACATCGTTGAAGTACTGCACGGCGGAGGCGGAAAGCTCATCTGCTGCGGCGATGAAATGAAGCTCCTTGCGGAAAACAGCCAGGACGCCGCGACGGAAAAACATGTGCCCATCATCGAAAAAACCGAGCAAGGCTACAAAGTCACGGTGGGCAGCGTCGCCCATCCCATGCTGGACAATCATTGGATCCAATGGATAGAGCTCATCGCCGACGGCGAAGTGCATCGCCGCTTTTTGAACCCCGGCGACAAGCCCGAGGCCATCTTCTGTGTCACGGCCGAGAAAATCACGGCGCGCGAGTACTGCAACCTGCACGGGCACTGGAAGGGAGAAGCATGAGATGATCAAAAAACAAATGCTCGATGAATTCAACGAGCAGATCAAACTCGAGATGGAATCCGCGTATCTCTATCTGGCCATGGCGGCCTGGTTCGACGGACGCTCCTTGAATGGCATGGGCGCCTGGATGAAAGCCCAGGCCACCGAAGAGATGGAGCACGCCATGCGTTTTTATGATCACATCCTGGATCGGGACGGCAAGGTGGTCTTTGAGCCCCTGGGCATCAAGAAAACCGAATGGGACAGTCCCATAAACGCCTTCGAGGACGCACTGGATCACGAACGCTTCATCACAAGCCGCATCAACCACTTGCTTAGCGTGGCCCAGGAACACAAAGACCAGGCTGCGCACAACTTCCTGGAGTGGTTCGTAAATGAACAAATAGAAGAAGAGGCCACTGCCTCCAAAATCTGCGATGACCTGAAACTGGTCGGCGACTCGGGTTACGGTGTGCTCATGCTGGACCGCGAATTGGGCCAACGAACCGCGACCCCGGCCTCCGGAGAAAAAGGGGCCTGATGGCCCGGGAGAAAATCGAGATGACCCTGGAAGAAGCCATCGTCAACGCCATCGAGTACGAAAACCGAATCCGCGACGTCTACCACAAGGCCTCCGAGGCCTGCGCCGATCCCAAGGGCAAGCAGGTGCTTTCCGTATTGGCCGCCGAAGAACAGACCCACGTGGCCTATCTGCAGCAGCGCCTGAACGAGTGGCGCAAGGATGGCAAGGTGCAGATCCCGGATCTGGCTACGGCCATCCCGGCGCCTGATGCCATCAGCGCAGGCGCCAAGGTCTTGGCCGATCGCATGCGGGACAAGGCCATCAAGGCCCCCGATGATGAAATCGCCTTGCTCGCGGAAGCCCTCGACGTGGAGGCCGAAACCAACCGATTCTACGAAAGCCTGGTTCGCGACTTACCCGAAGAGCACCGCCCGCTTTTTGAGCGCTTCGTGGAGATTGAACAGGGTCATCTGGCCATCGTGCAGGCCGAGTTGGACAATCTGCGAGGCCTGGGCTTCTGGTTCGACGTGCAAGAATTCAATATGGAAGCAGGATAAGCCTCAACCCGCCAAGGAATAAACATGGAAGACAGCATCCGCAAGGAAATCGCCAAGGGACTGGAACACGCCATTCGCACGGAGACCGACGGTCAGCACTTCTACATGATGGCCGCCAAGGCCACCGAGGATCCCAAGGGCCAGGAGGTCTTCGGCCAATTGGCCGAAGAAGAGAAAGACCACCGGCGCTTCCTCGAGCATCAGCGTTGGCACATCTTAGAGCATGGCAAGGTGGATTCGGCCTTCAAGATCGATCGGCGCGTAGATCTGAGCGGCGACAACCCCATCTTTTCCGAGTCCCTGGTCAAGCGAGCCAAGGAAGCCCACTACGAAATGAGCGCGCTGTCCATCGGCATTCAGCTCGAAATCAACAGCCAGAAATACTACGAGGAGCAAGCCGAAGCCGCCAAGTTGCCCGAGATAGAAAAGTTTTATCGATTCTTGGCCACCTGGGAGTCAGAGCATCACCAGGCCCTCCTGCGTCAGCAAGACAGTCTCAAAGAGGACTACTGGGCCGACGCCCATTTCGCGCCCTTCTAGCGGCTATACCTCTCAAGTGCCATAACCCTGTAAAACATCCCAAGCATCCCCGTTATTACCTTGTTTTTTATCCCCACTGTGGTCATTATTACCATGACTAATATACACTCCAATATCCATGGAGCTAGAACATGAACAGGAACAAGCTGAAACAATTGGACAAATGGAAAATAACCCCTCAGAGAAAGCCGCTCATCATAAAGGGAGCTCGACAGGTTGGAAAAACCTGGTTGGTTCGGGAATTTGGGAAGGAATTCGAGGACTACGCGGAGTTCAATTTCGAGCGGGAGCCGGAACTTGAGGAGGTGTTCTTGCGAGGGCTTGATCCCAAAAGGATCCTGTCCGAGTTATCCGCGGCTGCCAAGAAACGGATTGTTCCAGGGAAAACGCTGGTTTTTTTCGACGAGGTTCAGCAGTCACTGCCAGCCATCAAGGCCATCCGGTATTTCTCTGAGGAATTGCCCGAGTTGCATCTGGTCGCGGCGGGTTCTTTATTGAACATGGTGCTGGACAAGGTGCCTACCGGGGTTGGGCGGATCAGTTACCTCAACCTGTATCCTTTATGCTTCTCAGAGTTCCTTGATGCGGCTGGTGAGTCGGTGCTTGCCGAAAAAATCCATTCCCAGGCCGTGGAGGAACCGCTATTGGACATCCATCACAAGAACCTTCTTGATCATGTCCGTACCTACATGCTTCTCGGGGGAATGCCGGCCGTGCTGGAATGCTTCTTCCGCTCCGGCGACATTCTTGCCTGTCGGAAAATCCAATCGGATTTGTTGCAGTCGTTTCTGGATGACTTTCACAAATACGCCCGGGAATCGGATATCCAGCACCTGGTCAGCGTGTTCCGCTCTGTTCCGCTGCAGTTGGGGCAAAAGTTCAAATATGTCACCGTGGATCCGGCAGTAAAAAGCGGTACCATCTCAAAGGCATTGACCTTGCTCGAGATGGCCGGCCTGATGCACAAGATCTATCACTCGTCGGCAGATGGGGTACCGCTGTCAGCACGGATACGTTCTAATCGCTTCAAGGTGATCTTCTTCGATACCGGTTTGGCACAGCGCCTACTGAATGTCGACTTGAAAAAGTGGATGACCACTGTCGATATTTCATCAGTCAATCGGGGAGCCATTGCCGAGCAATTCGTGGGCCAAGAGCTGGCCGCCTGGCAGGACGCCGGTCCCTTGAGTCCCCTCACGTACTGGCATCGGGAATCCAGGGGAAGTTCGGCCGAGGTGGACTACCTTTTGGAACACGGAAAGAGAATACTCCCGGTCGAAGTGAAAGAGGGAACCCAAGGAGGCATGAAGAGCCTGCGACGATTTCTGGAAGAAAAAAAACAGACAGCCGGCCTTAAGATATCCAAGTATGGATTTTCCAATGATGGCACCGTCGTCACCATTCCTTTCTATGGCCTGGAACGACTGTTTACCGAGCCTTGGATTCTTTCAGAGTGAGATCAATGAGAATAACGCAACAACGTCCCCCTACCAGAGAATAACGCAACAACGTCCCCCTACCAGGTTCCGCAGACGGGTTGCGGGATGCGGGGGGTTTCTCGTTCGTGCAGGGCGAGGATCCAAGCGCCGGCGCCGAAGCCTACCATGGGCACTTCGCCCTCGTAGTCTGAGGAGTCGGGGGTATGCAGCTCGGCGATCATGCCGAAGTTCTTTTGGGCCTGGGCGGTGATCCAATCGAGGAGGGCATCGGCCGTGGCCGCGCGGCCCGCCAAGCGATTGGCCACCGAAGCGCGCAGATCCACGAAGACCCATTCCTGGTTGTCGTACCAACCGCCGTCGTCGTTGCGAAAGTAACCGAAACCACTGGCCACACGCTGGCTGGCCTCCAGGGTATCCAAAGTGGCCGTGGCCACCGCACCCGTGGGGTCGAAGAGCAACCAATTCAGGGCCTCGACCACGGCCATGTCCCTGTAGCCGGAACCCGCGTTCCACTCTTCGACGCTGGATGCGATGGCACCATCGACATCCAGGCAGTGATGATCGATGGCGTCTTGCACCCCGAGCCCCGCCGCAGACCATAAACTCGCCTCGGTGTCCATGCCTTCAGTCGAAGCCATGTCAGCCACCTGGCACAAGCCCCGAGCCGCGGCCAGGGACGTGTAGGAGAAACGTTTCTGCATGCCGTCCCAATGCACTTCCCAAATGGATGAGTCGGGCACGATCATGCCCGTTTCCTCGTCGCGCAGGCCCACCAGGGCATCGGCGATAAGTCCGTCGACCGTGCTCCAATGATCGTCGAGCAGGGACCCATCTCCGATGGCCTTCACGTACTCACCCAAGACCCATAAAAAAAGTCCGAAGCCGTCGTATTCGATGTTGGGGCCATCGGCATTGAAATCAGTCTCTTCTTTGCCGCGACCAAAGTAGCGCGTGATGGTGACCTGATACGGCAGACCCACGTGGCTGGCCTCATAGGTCCCGCTGTCTGCCCGCAGCACAAACTCCAGGGCGGCCCGCGCCTCGGCATGATGGCCAGAGCGCAAAAAACCCATGATGGCGTAAGCCATGTCCCGCATCCAGCAGATGTTCCACATGCCCGGCGGCATGCTGGCGACGATCTGTCCATGGCTCAGGTCCCGAGTCTCTAAGACCTGGCCCATGCGCAACACGGCCTCGCTCTGCCGATAGACTTTGCGCTCGGCGGGCGAGAGCCCGGAAGGTGCCGGATTGCGCCAGGCCGCCCATTCCGCTAAGGCCGCTTCCAGCGTCGCTTCGGCGTCATCGCCGCCGTAGGCCGTGTCCAATTCAGCAAGCAGGCTGGCCACCGAAACGTCGGCGTCCCTTTCGAAGGCGGTCACCACACCAAACCAGCCCGACTGACCGGGGGCGAGATCAAAATCACGCTGGAAGCCGGCCACCCGATCCTCACCCAGACCCGAGGCCGCCGTGTCCGCCAAGTCCTGTCCGTTGCTCAAGGCCTGCCAGGGGTTGTCCGGCGTGCATGCGTGATGGCTCACTGGACCGAGGGGCCGATGCAGCAACACGCCACCGATGCCCTTTTCCACATAGGCACCACTGGATGCGTCGTGGTTGATCTCTTCATCCCTGGCATCCGGGTTGACCGGATCGACAGCATCCGTATAGCCCAGATGATAGTTGTGCAAGCTGTACAAGGAGACCTGTGAGTCAACCGAAGTCTCGCGGGTCACCCGGCCAAGCAAGACCAGGGCAGGCCTGCTGAGTTGCCAAGGAGCATAGGTGTAAGTATCCACCAAAAATCCGTGCAAGCGATGCACCAGATGAATGATGCCGCTGTCGGCCAGGTACTCCTCGCGCACCAGCTCCACCGAGGCCTCGTTGAGCCAGGCTTGACCCCCAGCGGATCGAAGCCCCAAAAAGCTATCAAAGAGCAGATCCCGCGTGTGTACGTCTTCATCCCAATTGCGATAGAGGTGCTCCAGGAAACCATTGGTCTTTCGCTCCGCCCGCTCGTAAACCACCGCCGAATGCCCGTTGGCCGAAACCAAAAAGGAGGCGGAACGATGGGCGGCAAGGCAGATGTCGGAACTAGCCAGACAATCCGGCTGACAGACTTCTTCTTGCAAAGAAGTATTCGCCTCGCAGACACAGTCGAATCCGCCCTGACCATCCACCTGGCAAAGTTCGTAGGGCCCGCTGCAAGGATTCGGATCACAGGCATCAGCCATGTCGGGCACACAGACACCCGCTTCGTCGCGGTAGCCGTCTGCGCAAACACAGTCGTAGCCGCCCAGACCGTCCGCTTCGCAGACTTCATGCATGCCCGTACAGGGATTAGGCAAACAGGGGTCAGTCTCCTCGGGCACACAGCTCAATCCCTCGGCCACATAACCCGCATCACAAAGACAAACCGCCTGCCCTTGGATCTCTGAACAGACACCATGCTCTCCGCAGTCCACGCCCATGCAAACGGGGTCGGCCTCTTCAGAAGAGCAGGCGAACAAAGACAAAATCAGAGAGAAAACAAAACAAGAGAAAAAGAAACGGGCGTTCAGCTTCGGCATAAGACACCCTCGGTCCGCGTCTTCCGCCTCCGCGACGGAAGGCATGCATCCTAGCCGATTTTCAGCTCTTTTTGGAGGATTTCAGGCGACTTGCCCATCATGCGGGCCGTGATCTGGCCTTGCAGAGCGGCGGCCAAGGGCACCGACTGGATCAATTGCGCCACGCGGTTTATCGGGCTCACCAATTCCAAGGATTTTCCATCCCGGACGGCCTTGAAAATAATGCGCGCCACCTTTTCAGGCTTCATGGAGTAATAGGGGACCAATTTCATGGAAAGCTTTTGCAGCCAGGTCTCTCCTTCGATGTCGGAATAAAAACCCGTATCCACCATGAAGGGATAAACCGTGGTCACGCCCACACCGAACTTGCGCAGCTCATGACCCAAAATCTCGGAGAAAGCACCCAGGGCCAACTTGACGCAGGCATACGCGCCCCAGGTCGGCATGCGGAAAAATGCCTGGCCGGAAGACACGTTGACGATGCGACCCGAGCCAGCCCGAATCATGTCAGGCAAGAAGGCGTATACATGGTGCAAGGGTCCAAAGAAATTAACATTCACCAACTTGTGCCAATCATCCAGGCTCGTCTCAACCAACTCGCCCGAATGACCAACGCCTGCGTTGTTCACCAACACGTCCAAGCCGCCGAGTTCTTTTGCCACCTCGGCCGCCAGATCATCCACCTGCTGCCTGTCCGCAACGTCCACACGTCGGACCATGACCGAAGCCCCCATGGCCGACAACTCAGCCTTGGCTTTCTCGAGCGCCACCTCATTGATATCGGTGATCACCAGGCGCGAGCCCGCCATCGCGAACTCACGAGCCAGACACAGACCAATACCCGCAGCCCCTCCGGTTATCAAAACTCTTTTGTCTTTCATCGCTCAACCCTCCACGGTTTCAGGGCCGATGCCCTGGAAAATTAATGCCACCCCTTCAGCCACCAAGGCCGACGCATCTAGATCTGAAAACAATCCCCGTCCCCGCGATTCAAAAAGTCCGAGGGCCATGCCGACCAGGGCTTGAGAAACCACATCCGACCTGCATGGCCGGGCAAAACCATTTGTGATTGCGTGGTCCAAGAAAAACCTGGCAAGCTCAGCAAAGCGCGCCAGGATGCCGTCTAGCTTTTCGGCGAAAGCCGAATCCACGCTGGGCCCTTCCCTCAGAAACATCGAGCAGAGCTCTTGCTGCGTGTCCATGACTTCCGCCACCCGCAAAATCGCCTGCTCGGAGGCCTCCCGATAGGCCTCGGCTGAATCCGGCAGGCTCTCGCTCATCTCGACAAATTGCGACAAGAGCCCACCCACGATGTCGTCGAGCAAGATCTCGATGATCTGCCGCTTGGAATCAAAGTAGCGATAAAAAGTCCCCTGCCCCACGCCGGCCTCGGCCACCATGTCCGCTATCAAAGGTGCATGATAGCCCCGCTCCACAAATACCCGGCTTGCCGCTTCCAGCAATTTCCGGCGGGTCGCTCGCTTGCGCTCTTCTTGTTTGCTCTCAGCCAAAATGCGCCTCCTGCAAACCAAGATACACAAAACAGACGGACTAGTCAATCCGTTTTATTGGAACAAAGAAATCCTTCATTTTCACGGCCCCTGCTTCTAGCTAACGAATTGTAATTGTTGCAGATTGACTATTGACGCAACCGATGACAGCCGCCGGCAGGCCATCTTCTTCTCGCAGAGCCTGGACCAGGTCTTCTGCTTGTTTCGGCGGCAAGGCCAAAAGCAGGCCCCCGGAAGTCTGCGCATCGCAGAGCAGATCCAAACGCTCGGGCGCCAGATCTTTGGCCAGCTGAAGCTTGTCTTCCACGTGCTTGCGGTTGCGGTGCAGGCCGCCAGGCAAAAGGCCCAGGGCCGCATACTCCATGGCCTTTTCAAAAATCGGCACCTTCGCCGAATCCACCTCAAAGCCAATGCCCTCGCTCAGCATCTCGGCCAGGTGACCCAAAAGGCCAAAGCCGGTCACATCCGTGCAGGCGTGTACCTCTAAGTCCATGCCTTGCGCCCGAATTGCCGTCGCCCGATTCAAAGCCTCCATGGAAGCGATGATCTCATCCACCGCCGCCTGGTCCGCTCTGCCCGCCTTGATGGCCGTGGACACGATGCCCGTACCCAAACGCTTGCTCAAAACCAATGCGTCACCAGGACGAGCTCCTTGATTGGTCCAGATCTTTTTCGGATGCACGAGGCCCGTGACCGACAAGCCATACATGAACTGATTGTCTTCCACGCTGTGACCACCGGCCAAGACACAGCCGGCTTCCTTCAACTTGTCCATGCCGCCACGCAAGACGCCCTGCAGAATCTCCATGTCCATCTTCTTGACCGGAAAACAAACGATGTTCATGGCGCAAAGCGGCTCGCCGCCCATGGCGTAAACGTCACTCAAGGCATTGGCCGCCGCGATGCGACCAAAGGTCTCGGGGTCATCCACGATAGGCGTAAAAAAATCCAAGGTCTGAATGAGCGCCTGCTCTTCATTCAGCAGATACACCCCCGCGTCGTCGCCTTTGTCCATGCCCACCAAAAGCTTGTCGCTGGTGGGCGGACGAAGACCGCAGAGTGCACGGGCCAGGTCCCCTGGCCCGAGTTTGGCCGCTCACCCGGCCGCGTCGACCGCGGTGGTCAGCCTGATGGGCTCAAATTTCTTCACAGCTACCTCCAAGCGAATACTGCCTCAAACGATTTTTTGATTCAAGGTTCGTCGACCATTCGGGGGGGCAAACGAAATACGGCCATGGTCTTTGTGTTGCCTTTGGAGCCCGCAAGGACCTCGGTGCCGCCGGGTCGGAAGGAAATCGACGTCACGGCGTTGCTGCTGTAAAGGTTCTCCTTGATGGAGACCGTGCCCACGAGAATTCGATCTGTGTTGCCACCCCCCGGATAGGGGTAGAGAAACACGCGGGAAAGGTTATCGCCCACCGCGAGCTGTTTCCCGTCGGGGGAAAGCGTGAAGGCGGTCGCATGCGCGCTGTGGGTGGCGAAGAGACCGTCGGCGGCGCATTTCTCCAAGTCCCAACGCCGAATTTCGGGCTCGTAGCTGCTGCCGGTCAGCAGGGTTTTGCCGTCGGCATCGAGGAAAAACACATCGGCCTTGACGCCCTCGATGACACAAGAGGTCTCGCCGCTCGCCAGATTGATCACAACAAGTTTTCCACCCGCGGAGGCAGCGATGATCGTCTTTGCATCGCGGCCGAAAACAAGCGCGTAGATAGCCTG
>JAFCZJ010000304.1 GCA_019314375.1 Deltaproteobacteria bacterium
CAGGTTCTGCCGAACTTCATCGCTCAACTGGCTCTTGACCATGGGTGCATGCTGCGTCGCATACTCCTCGACCAAGGGAGCCGCATCGAGGCCAAGATACTTGGCGTACATTTTGATGAAGCTTTTGGCGTAGACCGGGGCGGAGAGCACACCGAAGTCATCGGCCTCCATTGCCTCGATAAACTTGGAGAGGATCTTGGTGGCCCGCCCCGCTTCGGAGACACTCACACCCTTGGCCTGACGGGCCGTTTCGAGCTTCTGCCCGATTGTTCCGATATTCAAGCTAGTCTGTTCCATCGTTTGCCGCTCCCGGGTTTTGGGGGATCTCCCCGTCTAGGTCTATCAAGATTTCGCGCGGCCCGGCTCCATCCGGCGGGCCGATCATGCCGCGCTCTTCGAGCAGGTCCATCACGCGCGCGGCACGCGTGTAGCCGATGCGCAGCCGCCGTTGCAGCGACGAAGTGGAGGCTCGCTTGGTCTGGCGGATCACCTCAATCGCCTGTTCCAGAATTTCATCATCCTCGCCGCTATCCATTTCGGGCAGGTCGGTGCTGGGCTTCTCGATCTTTTCATGGATTTCGGTGATGAACTCCGGCTTGCCCTGTTCCTTGCAAAATTTGGTTATTCGGTCGATTTCGCCATCACTGGTAAAGGCACCTTGCGAACGGATATGCCTGTCGGATCCGGGCGGAACGACCAACATATCGCCCTTGCCCAACAGCTTTTCCGCCCCCACACGGTCGAGGATCGTGCGACTGTCGTTCCCTTGGGAAACCTTGAAGGCAATGCGAACCGGGAAGTTGGCCTTGATCGTTCCAGTGATCACCTTCACATCCGGGCGCTGCGTAGCAAGAATCATATGGATGCCGGCCGCGCGCGACTTGGCGGCGAGGCGGGCGATGCCGGCCTCGATTTCCTGCTGCGCCACCGCCATCAGGTCGGCCAGCTCGTCGATAACAATCACGATGTAGGGTAGTTTTTCGGGGATCTGGGCCTTCTTCTTTTCCGATTCTTCAGGCGCAATTTCATCGCCGAACAGTTCCTCCTGCTTCTGGATCGTGCGGGCATTGAAACTCGGCAGGTCGCGCACTCCGCTCTGGTTGAACCACTTGTAGCGGCGCTCCATTTCGTCAATAGCCCACCTGAGGCCGAGAGCCACCTTCTTGGCGTTGGTGATGACCGGCACCACGAGGTGCGGAAGATTGTTGTATTGATGAAACTCCACCGTCTTGGGGTCTACGAGGATCAGGCGCATGTCGTCGGGCGAATGTTTCATCAGCAGACCGGTCAGAATCGAGTTCATACACACCGACTTTCCCGAACCCGTCGCACCTGCGACCAGCAGGTGCGGCATTTTGGCAAGGTCGTAGATCATGCTTTCGCCATTCACGTCCTTGCCCAAGACCAATGGAAGCAACTGCTTGCCTTTCTGGAATTCCCGGCTTTCGACCAGGTCGCGGAAGAAGACCAAGGCGCGCGCGGTGTTCGGCACCTCCACGCCGCACACCCCTTTGCCGGGAATGGGAGCCTGAATGCGAATGCTCTCGGCATGCATTTTTAATGCAATGTTGTCGGCCAGCGCCTTGATGCGTTCGACGCGCACGCCGGCGGCGGGTTCGATTTCGTAGCACGTCACCACCGGCCCCTGCTGTACGCCCGTTACCTTGGCCTCAACGCCAAACTCCTCCAGCGTATCCTGCAACCTCTGGGCGGTATCGGCAATTTCGGTCGGCGACATGCCCTTGCCCTGCGGCACGGGTGGGTCGAGCAGGTCAAGCGATGGGAGCCGGTAGTTTACATGAGTCTCGCCCTCGTTGATCTCGGCAAACTGCGTCTTCGTATCGGGTTTCGGATTGATTGGCTTCTTCGGTTTTGGTTTTTCCCAGCCCGTTTTTTCCACAACCGGTTTTGCTTTCCTGGCCTCGCTGGCCGCCCTCTGCTTTTCGAGCATCTTTTGAATGTCGAGTTCTTCCTTGGGTTCGGATGCGGGTTTAGGCTTGCGCGGTGCGCGGCGGCGCTTTGGTTTTTCCGAGGGGGCGATGATTTCCTCCGTCGTCGGAGTTTCCATCTTGAGCGCCTTGATCCATTCCCACAGCTGCTTGGCCAAATCAATGATATGCAGGTTGAACATGCGGATAACGGAGATCATGAACAAAACGATAAACACAATACCGGCACCGGCATGGCCAATCCAATAGCCGAGCGACCGTTGCGCGAGCATCTCGCCCATCAGCCCGCCGGGGCTGCCGATATTCAGGCGCTCCACCGCACCATGCCAAACCTGTTGCATATCCAGCAATCCAGACAGGCAAAACAGGCCGAGCACGAACCAGAGAAACCGGGGATAGATTTTGCGCGCCGACCAAAGCACGGCTGAAACACCGATCCAAAGAATGCAGAGCGGTATCACATAGCCCGCCACGCCAAAATACATGAATGCCGCGTAGGCCGTCCGTGCGCCAAACGGGCCAATCCAGTTGTGCGAACCGGGCTGGTTGTTGAACAGCCCGATGTCCGATGGATTGTACGACAATACGCCCAGCAACAGCATCAGCCCCAGCGTACCCACCAGAATGCCTGCAATCTCCCGCCAGCCCGAACGGACCGGATCTTTTGTCTTCGTTTTCGCCATCTGGGGAATATAGAAGAATCCGCCCCGCCAAATCAAAGGGATTTCCAAGATTTGGAGGCAGAGCGAGTTGCCTCCACTAGAATTACACCCTGAAAAAGGGAGGAAGAAGGAAACGGGTTATGAAACAAGGAACGAATTTGCGGTACAGATCCGGCGCTATAAACGCGAAGGAGAGCCTACAAGACCGCCATTATTCAATCGGTATCAGGAATAGTGAGGATTTCGGCCTTTTCCTTGCCGACGGCGATGGTGTGCTCGAAGTGCGCAGAGGGAAGGCGATCCTTGGTTACCACAGTCCACCCATCCTTGAGGGTTTCGGTCTTGTGTATGCCAAGGTTGATCATCGGTTCGATGGCAAAGGTCATCCCGGCCTTCAGGACAGGGCCGCGGCCTGCAGGGCCATAGTTCGGGAT
>JAFCZJ010000001.1 GCA_019314375.1 Deltaproteobacteria bacterium
ATCCTCAAAAACCGCCAAAGCCGCCGCATAACGCTGCCCCAGCAAGTAACTCTCTCCAATGCGCATGCGGACCCAGGGTGCTATCGCCGACTGGGGTCGCCGAAACAAATGGCGCTTGTACTCGGTGATGGCTCGATAATGATCCCCTTCGAGGAAAAGATGCTCCGCAAAGCCCAGGGCATCAGAGGCCACTGGCGGAATGCCGCGATCCTGGGCCAAAGCCGACCAGGAGCACAACAAGCTCAAAAAGAGGGTCCAGTAGAACATGCGATCAGATGCTTGAAAAATCCAACTGCAAGCTGGGCACCATGTCCAAAGTCAAGCCGGCCATACTCAAAGAAAGAGTGGGGTTTCCAGCGGTGGTCGTCGATACCTGAAAAACAACCTGGCCTGCCCCATCGGTGGTCCCTGCTGCCGGCTCAATTCCGTCTTCAGCAGCCCGATCCGATTCCAAGCTCAGGCTCAAACCCGCTACCGGTCCTGAGTCATCGGTGATGGTCACCGTCACGGGGATGCGTCCGCCGGGCTGCAGGGGCTCCAGATCCCCAGCGCTTAGATTCGCGCCGTGGCGGAACAAGACCATGTTGGAAGCGACGTTCGAATTCTCAATGCCCTGCAAGCGCAAGTTGAACATGGGCGCGCCGGCATGCGTGCTGGACGCAACGAAGGTCACGGCCTGCCCACCGATCGAGGCTAGGGAAGCCGGCTCCACCAAATCCAGGCCTGCCTCCCGATCGGAAGTCAACTCCATGGGCACCCCATCGATGTCGGAGACAAGGGTTGCTTCAAAACTCACTTGCCAACCGGAAGCGGTCAAAGAAACGAGGCCAGTCTCCATGCTCAAGCTGAGGCCCAAGTCCAGGTCCAAAGGATCACCCAAGAGAACGTTGTCCGGCTGCAAATACAACTGCAGCTTGGGGTAGCCCGCCGAAGAGGAGCGCAGGGTGAAGACCACTTGGCCGGCTGAATCCGTGATGCCCTCGGCGGGTTCCACGACGTCGCTTGCGCGATCGCTCACCAGGCGTATGGCCACCTCGGCCACGGCCAAGCCTTCTGCATCAACAACGGTCGCTGTCACATCCGATTGCAGCGCTCCATCCGAATAACCGACGTCCGTGGCTTGCAAACTTGCATCCGCGGGCTCCGGCTTGTCATCACCGCCACCGCAACCCACACATAAAATCAAAGCAAGCAGCCACAAACCGCGTCCATTCCATTTTGATACCGACATACCCAAAGCCTCCTGTTGCGTGATTTCCATCATCCGGCATAAGCCTCATCCTGCTCGATCTTGGCCAAGGTCCAATCGAACTGACCTGAGCTGAGATGGGCATCGCAATGCGCACAACGTCCATTCATGGTCGCTTTGATCGGAGCACCACAGCTTGGGCACTGGCCGGCCGCCTTGCCCGAGCCGGGCTCAAAGCCCTTGCGGCGCATGAATGTCCAATATTCGCTGAACACACGCGCTTGGCTCTTGGAACCGGCCACCAACTCGTCACCCCGCAAGGTGTAATCGATCATGGAGGCTCGAATTCTGAGAGTGGCCATCTCGTAAAACGCGTCCTGATCCAGCTTGGCCAGGCTGGCGTCCTGCACCTCGACCTGCTCGATGACGTTGCGCATACCCTGGCTGCGATAGCGATCCATCCAAAAGAGATGTACCTGGTACAATCGATCCGACTCGAAGGCCCGGGCCTGCTCCCAATCTCCGGAAGTCCAAGCCGCCTGGAGTCGAAGGAACACTTCCTGCGCCCGCTCTTTGAGGCGCCCCAGGGACTCACCGGGGTAACGCATCGCAAAATCCCGAGCGGCCACGTCCAATTCCGGATCGTAGAGGGTGGGGAAATTCGAGCCCAACTCATGACCAGAGAGGGAAAGCGGCCTGTCTATCCGCCACTCGCGCGACATCTCCTCCGCACTCCGGAGCTTCCAATGGAACAGGCCTGGGCGCACCGCTTGATCGCAGTATGCACAGACGCCCTTCACATCCAACTTCAGGGGACTGCCGCAGCTTGGGCAGCCGAGGGTACGAATGGCATCCGGTCCCTTGGACAATACTCCTTTGGCGCGCTCAAAATTCAACTGCCAGCGTGCATACCAGTCCTGCTGCTTACCTCTTTCATGTGACGAATAGTTCAGCTCAACCGTGCAACTCAGGCTCCAGGCCGAAGCCAAGCTCATCACACCGCCAACATGGATGGCGCCGATGATCACCGAGTCAATCTTTCGCCCCGCCTGCTTGCTCTTTTTGTGCGTGGCTTCCAGCCCGCGGAAAAAACCTTCGTCCAGGAATGGGCGCAGGGCCTCGATATGGCCTTCAGCCCCCTGGGCCTCAAGCAAACGGACCTGGATCATCTGGGCAAAATCCAGAAATAGAATCTCAGAAAAATTTGGGTCGTCCTGGGTGACCGCGGCCAACTGCGTCTTGATCCGCAGACGGGTACGGGCCAAGGCACCATGCACGTTGCGGCGAAAATTGGCCTCGGCCGAAGCGGGCAATTGGTTCTTCGTTTCCAAGTGACGGCGGAAAAGCCAATAGCCGCCAAAAATGAGCAACAAAGGCACGCCGATGGCCGGGTGTTCGATGGCGAGCCAGATCAGGTAAAATAGGGTCCCAAGATCCCCATCCCCGCCACCACCCCCACCGCCACCGGAGCCACCCCCGCCGAACATGTCGCCCCCGCCCACTCGAGCCAGAGCTTCGCATGCCACCAAAAGCGCAAAGAGCAAAACCAGCGCCACGAAGACGCGTTTTACGGTACGTCTTGTGGATGAGGACTTCATCCGATGACCACCGGCCGGTTGGGGATCTCGTTCGGGTTGTCCGAGGCAGGAGGCATATGTGTGCTCAGCACATCGGCCAGCGGTTTCAGACCGTCATCCAGCTTGTTGGGAAGATCTTCTAAAACTCGGGCCCTGAAAAAAGCAACCCGTGCTTCGTTCCACTCCGGAGAAGGCACCGCGCGCTCAATACCCACGTCCCAGCGCAGTTCCACCTCGCGCTCCAGCCACGAAACGAAAATCAACAGGCCGGAGCGATCTTGGGTCAGCGTCACCCCTCGCGCACTGAAAGCTGCATGACAACGCAAGCGCACCTGCTCTTTTTTCCGCTTGGTCGAAACCAAGAGGCGGGTTAAACCGGGCGCAAATCGGCCCAGAGCCCAACCCGCCGCAAAACCCAGCAGCACATCAAGCAGTAAAAAAATCGGGGAAAAATCCGCAGGGAGCACAAGGGCGAGACCCAGGACGAGGAAAGCAAAAAAACTGCCTACCTTCCATGGGACATCCGGATAGGACGAAGATCGGTGGGCCAAGACGAAGACCAGTTCCACCGAGGTGCGCTGCTCAAACTGCTCGACAGCGCGTTCCAGCTTGCCGAGTAACTGTTCGTCGTATTTCGCCATGGGTCTTGGAAGATGGCTTGGCCGCGAAATATCAATCGGGCGGCGCGCAACCGGCCTTGATCTCCACGGATTCCACTGAGCCCTGACGCAGCTGGTCGCAATAAGAACCGTAGAAATGAATCACGTTGTTGGTCGAGTCGTAATCCCAGCCATTCGCGTGGTTGGTGTCGCGGGGAACCTCTACGTCATCGAAAAAGACCCACAACCATGCCGGGAACTCAGGCACGATGCCAAGGGCCATGTCGCAGCTCAAAACCAGCCCGCCGATGGTGGAGAGCACATTCTGCAAGCCCTCTACGCTATTGGCCTGGTAGTACTTGACGGCCCCTGCCTGGGGCCAGCCACCCGCCTCGGCCATGTCGTTGAGTAAGTCGGGGTCGTTGCTGTTCAGGTCCTCGCCCAGGCCGATGACGAAGGTATCCGTGCCGTGGTCCTTGAGCCCCACCACCGCATTGAGAGACAAGTTGATGTCGGCCTGGGTCACTTCATAACCCTCACCGTTGGGACAAGTCGGCATGCCATCGGTGATGAGCAGCACAAAATTTCGACCTTCGCCGGCATAACCCTGGAAATAACTGTCCGCGACCTGCAGCGTGGTCCCCGTCGGCGTACCCCCGGCGGAAACCAAGCCGTTGACCGTGCTACGGATCGAACTGACCGCCGACCCCACGGACTCTTCAACCCGTCCCGGCGTGCAGGCACAAGGGCAGGAGTACTGGGTGCAGTTGTCGCAATCAGGAAAAGCAATCAAGCCAAAATTAATCTCGCCCTCTCCATCGGTTAAAAGCTTCTCCACCGCATCTTGCAGATCCTGCATCTTGGTCCGCCAACTTCCACTGGAAGTCGGGTCAGCCATGGAGCCCGACTTGTCCACGACCAGCAGTAGATTGGACGCAACGCGAGTCGCATCCACGTTGATCTCGTCGCAGATGGGCCGATCCGTGCCACTGGCACCGTCCGTACCGCTACCACCGTCCGTGCCGCTGCCGCCGTCCGTACCAGCGCCGTCCAGGCCACTGCCGCCGTCGTCCCCACTGCCCGTATCATCACCACAGGCCGGCAGACCAAAGGCCAACAACGCCACAAGCAACACACCCAATAGTTTTCGCATCGGAAACCTCCTCAAAGATCTCATCCATGGTAGCTTTGCGGAGGCCTCCAGGTCAAGCAGTGCCTGACTGGGAGGGATGCTTCACTATTCGGAGCTGGAGGGTCCTGAGGAATGACCGGGGGAATTGACTTGCTCTTTGACTTTGGGCCAGACGATTTCGGAGCCGTAATCGGCGCACCAGGCGGCGCCGACCACCATGGTGGCGAAGAAGCCGGCTACGTAGAGGCTTAGGCGGAGGAACATGATCAGGAACCAGCCGCTTTCTTCGGCCACCGAGGTCACCAGACCGTAGAGCAGAAGGGTCACCGGCAGATAGACGAGCATCAGCATCCCGACCGCTTTGGCCCACGGCTTGGCCGGATCCACATCCCCATCCGGCATCCGGAAGGCCACGGTGGCCACCAAAAGAATGAACAAGGGCAGCAGCATGAGCACCCGGGCGATGACCTGGGCAACCGAGGAATCTTTCAAGTGGTATAAAAGGGCACCAACCAGGGTTGAATCCCCGCCCGCTTCAGTCAGGTAGGCTATCAGACCCAAAAGCAAACCCACCCCCAGCAAGACCCTTGCGCCGCCGCTTTTCGGACTGCGCACCCGCATAAAAAGCGCCGCGCCCACGGTGACGAACATCAGCACCCAGCTGGCGCCGCCCATGAATACAAATTCCAAATCCTGACCGAAAGGCCCACGAATATCGGAGGCCGAAATGACGACCAGGGCCGCAACGCCAAGCAAGCAAGCCGCGGAGGCTCGCAGCCACTCAGGCAGGGGACGCACCAGACCCAAGACCAGGAAGATGAGAGAAAGCACCAAGGGCCAATATCCGAGAGCAGGTCCCAAGACATGATGTTGTCGTAACTGGACTCGCCGAAAGGCACGAAAAACAAAAGCAACCATGAGCCGCCGAAAACCACCATCAGGATGCGCATGAGGCGATCGAGGCCCTGACGCCGACCGGCGTTCAGGGGCGTTTCCGCCGTGGGTTCAGCCGGTTCACCACAATGCAAACAGAAACGTACCTTCCCCGTATCGGGCAAATCCATGCTTTCGTTGCAATGGGGACAAGTCCAGGTCATGGCATCCTCCTGTTCGTAAGTACCTCTAACATACCGCTATGGACGCATCGGTTCCCCGCAGGGTCTTTTCAGCCATCATTCACTTCAACTACTGCCCAATTCACTTCAACGGCTCTTTTTTCTTATCGGCTTTCTTCAAATATGGAGAAAGCTTGGCCTTATCCACGGCGGCCGGGGGGAAAAGCAGCATACGAGCCGAGACATCCACCTCTACCGACAGGCCAAAAGGGCTACCCACCATATGACCGGCCCCCATGTTGAACTGCCCCGCCAATGCCAAAACACTGCGGCGATCGGGGGCCAAAAGCATGGTCTTTCCGCGACTGCTCTCGTCCATCACCAGCTCAGCCGCCTTGGAGAATGACTTGTCTTTCAAGGATTTATCCTTATTGGCTTCGGCCAGGCTGCCCAGCCACAACCAGGCCTGCATTTGCGCCTGACGAGAGGCCAGATGCGCTGCCATCTGCTCCAGATTTTCGGCCATCTCGTTGCCTGATTTTCCAGCCTGGCCCGCGGCCAAATCCAAAACCAGGGCCACCGTCACGGCGTTAACATCAGCGCCGCAGACAGGAATCACTTGCTGCATGAGCCCCCTGGCATCATCCAGGGCCCCGGCTTGGAACATCAGGGTCGCCACCGAACTCGCGGCGTCACACATGACTTGAAGGGAGGTGGCACCTCCCGGTTGGTAGGTCGAAATCACAGCCGCGTAAGCGTCCACCACGGCCTGCAAGCGAGTGGCCACCTGGGCCTGGTCTTTTTGCAACATGACCTCAGTGGCCAGCAGGTGGGCGATCCACAATTTGAGCTCGGGATCGGCATTTTTCTTGGAGGCCTCTTCCAGGGCGGTCCGAGCGATGGCCACCTCATGAGCACGTCCGGTGTCGATGGCCTTGCGCACCGCGGCACCCGCCATCAATGGGTAAAAGCCCTTGTCCACTGATTTGCCTCGTCGAGCCTGCCGATAGAGACTCACCGCTCCCCAGGCATCCGGCCCATCAGGCACCAATTGACCGATCAAATACAGGAAGCGCACAGAACGGATGTCGCCGGGATACCGAGCGCCAAAGGCCTTGGCCTTTGGACTCAGGCGCTCGGCCACCTTGTAGATGTTCTCTCCAGCGATGGCGCGGATGAACTCCAAATACAAGAGGCTCAAATCCGCCAACTGGGCATCCGTCTTACGAAAAGCATTGAGGTCATCCTGCAGCCTGACCATCAACTTTTCGTCGATTCTCGCCTTGGCGGATTTAGAAAACAGGCCTTCCAGCACAAGGGACAAACCAGCGCCGATGCGTCGACCGAGAAAACCTGCCGTGGGGGGCTTGCCTTTGGCCCTGGTCGCATAGGCCCAGGCAGCCTTATAATCGTATCCCGAGGACATCAAGGCTTCCATGTAGGCTTGGTCCAGGGCGGGATTGGCCGTTTTGAGGGCCGCCTTTTTTGAAAAAGTCGAAAGCAGGCGTTCGTATTCGCCCAGGTTCACCATCAAGGTCGCCACCTGGCCCCGACCCGCGGCCCCTTTGGCTCTCGCCGAAACCAATTCCTTGCGGAACCTGGCTCGATCCAACTCGGCATCGGTGGCACCCGCGGCTGACGCGAGGGCCTTGTCCCCTTCTTTCACCTTCCCCAGTTCGTAATTGGCCTCCGCCAAGGCAGCGGCGGCAGCCTTGTCCTTGGCGTCCCCATCGAGCAGGGTACGAGCGCTTCGTCGCATGCCCTGCCAATCAGACTCACGGCGGTCCAGGTCGACCAGCCCCCGAAGCAAAGCCAATCGCAGCTTGGGCCCAGGCTTCTTCGACAATCGTCGCCCCGCCACCCAGCGCAACCCTTGCCTGCTGTACTTCGTCAGGGCATCGAATTGGTCCGCCAAGCCGATCATGGGCTTGGCCATGTCCCCCGCCTGCAAGGCAAAAACACGGGCCAGGGCCTCAAACAAATGGAAAGACTGCTCGGCCTTGATGAAAGTATGGTAGAGCCGAACCAATTCCTGCGCCCAGGCTTCGGGCACAGCGCCCTCATTCGTGACCACCGCCCGCTCCACCATGGACAAAACCGCAGCCCAACCCACGATGGCTTGCTGCTCTTGCATGGGGTCCAGTCCATCCAATGCAGGCAGGCCTTCAGCCAGGGTCCGAGAACGATCCCACAACGCCTTCCCCTTGCCGGACCGGATGAGCAATAAATCATATTCTTGACCGATGACGGGCATGATCCGGGTGACGTCCGGCTTGAAAGCCTTCGCGGCATGCGCCGATGAGGCCAAAAAAATCCCGAAAATACAAATCGGCAGGGAAACAAGCAACAATTTGGATGGCTTCACATAAACTCCGATTCACCAACGACGGCGCAGCCAGAAAGCAAAACCAGGCAGGCAGAGTAACACCATCCAGCCCCACAAACCAAGTCCCGGGCCGCCGGCACTGGCGCAACCCCCGGCGGTGCCAACCTCCACACAGGCGCCCTGGTTGCATGCCTGGTTCTCTCCGCAGGCAAATCCTTCGGGCATGGGCTCGTGAATGCATCCCCTGTCCGCGTTGCAGGCGTCATCGGTACAAGGGTCGTCATCGTCGCAGTTCAGTTGCCCCGAACTGCCGCCACCACAGGAGCCCATCAGACAAGTTTCATCACCATTGCAAAGGTCCCCATCCGAACAAAGCGTGCCCGAAGGCGCGGTTCTGCAACGCCCCTCCTCACCCGGCAAGTTGCAAACCCTGCATTCTTGATCGCAGGCCGATTCACAACAAACGCCATCCACGCAAGGACCGACTACGCATTGTGAGTCGGCGCTGCAACCCTCCCCCAGGCCCCCGCCGGTAAAATCGGTAATGAAGCTGGTGAAGTGGTCCACCTTGGTGGAGCAACCGAACTCCAGACAGGTTTCATCACCCCAGGAAGTAATGCCCACCACGTATTCACGCCCATCGATGGTCACAAAGGCCGGCCCGCCGCTGTCGCCCGAACAGGGTCCGCCTGGATGCTGATCGTAGTACAAGGCATATGGCGTCCCGGCCCCACAGCCGTCCGCATCGTTGCAGACATATCCCAGGTAACCCAAGGCCCAACGCTTGAGGCCGTCATTGGTCCCATCCTCGGTGTTGCCGAAACCGGAAAAAATCAACTCGGTGCCGACATCGGCGCTGGTCAACTCCATGAAGTCCGGCAAAAAAGCAAGAGGCTGGATGCCTGTCGGCGCCGCCTGGCTCATGCGAACCAGGGCGATGTCGTAGCCGGAACCTGGGTTGTTGATGTTGAAGCTCGAGTGAGCCAGCACCTCGCTCACATCCCGCTCATGGTCCGGGTAATGAAAATTGTCACCAAAGGTCACTGTAAAGTTGGAGGGGTCTCCCTGGATGCAGTGACCGGCCGTCAGCACAACCGTGGGCGTAATCAATGTGCCGGTGCACAAACCCATCATCCCACCGGATCTGTAGACCAAGGCCACCACGGCCTGGTGCTCGGCCGAAGTATCCGGTTCTCCATTGATGATCGGGGTCTCCATGACCGACAAATCCCTGCCCTGAGGACCATCCGCACCACAAGCGCCAAGAGCCAAGACGAGCATCAGCAGTCCCAAAATCGCAATTGTTGTACGCATCTCCAAATGCCTCCTGTTAGTGGCATTTACGAATCGTTTTTTGATTCGTTAGTGCCACGTTATGCTGCAGCGTATTGTGCAGTGTTCATGCCCTCGGACACTACCATTCACGCCTGCGCAAGGTCGCAAGCACAAAAGCCATCAACAAAAAGAACAAGCCAGAGCTTTGATTTTCTCCCTGACCCAGGCCGCAGCCACAGCCCTCCGCGCCGCAGTCATCAACTTCGACGCAGGTCCCTTGCACGCAGGCCATGCATTCACCGCAGGCCGAGCCCTCGGGCATGGCTTGGTGCTCGCATCCAGCCGCTTCACAGCGGTCTTCGGTGCAGGGGTCTCCGTCGTCGCAAAGCTCCGCCGACCCGACCAGGCACAACGCATCCTGGCAAGTCCCCTGACCACATTGAACGCTCCCGCAAGCCGTTCCGTCCCCCAGGGGGCTATACCAGCAACCCTCGTCCGCGTCGCACCAATCCTCGGTGCAGGGGTTTGCATCCGAACAATCGCGCAAGGGGTACATGCAGCCTAAGTCCGGATCGCAAAATTCTTCAGTGCATACATCCTGATCTTCACAACCCACGATGCCCGAACCCTGCACACAGGCACCCTGCTCGCAAACCCATGCGGAAGAGCACAAGTCCCCTTCACCACAAGGTGCACCATCGGGCAGATCGATATACACACATCCCTCGCCGGGCTCACAGGTATCGCGCGTACAAGCATCACGGTCATCGCATTCCCTGGGCTCTCCGGGAATGCAGGCCCCGTTCAGGCAGGTTTCCTGCCCGTCACACATATCGCCGTTGGAACAGAAAGAACCATCTTCGCGGGTCTCATACACACAACCGCGCCCTTCTACACATGCGTCCGAAGTACAGAGGTTGCCGTCATCACAGGTGAGTCGATCACCATCCCGACAGGCCCCGCCCTGACAGGTTTCCAACCCGTTACAAGTTGCGCCGTCGGAACAAGCCGTGCCATCGGGAGCCTGTGTGCAAGTCCCGCGGGAGCCCGCCAAATCGCAACGGTCACAGGTATCGTCGCAAGCGGCGTTGCAGCAAAGACCGTCGGCGCAATAGCCGGAACCGCATTGTGAACCCGAGCTGCAGGATGCGCCGTTGGGTACGCCCACGAAGTCTTCGATCCAGCCCTCGTAATGGTCCACCTTGCCCGAGCAACCCACCGTTTCGCAATCGCCATAGCCGTAAGATGTGACACCCGCCACGTACTCTTGACCTGAACGCCAGATGAACGCAGGACCACCACTGTCGCCCGAGCAAGGGCCACCCGGGTACATATCGTAGCAAATGGTGTAGGGGGCCAAATCGTAAGAGTACCACCCGATGGTCCACGAGCAGGAATAGCTCTGGTCGCAGACCCGGTCCAAGCGATCGGTCACGGTCAGCTTGGTGCCGGACGACCCGGTCTCAGTCTGGCCGAAGCCCACAAATTGCAAATTCAGCGAGCCCTGTTCGGCTGCGGTGACTTCCAGGTTGGCCGGCAGCGGAGAAATGGGGTCGATGCCGGGTGGCGAGGCCTCCAGGCGCACCAGCGCCAGATCATTGGCATGCGTGTTGGTGCTGTAACCCCAGTGGATCAAGGTTTCGATGGCTTCATACCAAGTCGATATGCTGCCACGGCTGGCGCCGAAGCCCACATAGAGGTCCTGGTAGCCGCCGTAGAGGCAGTGGGCCGCGGTCAAAACCACGTTGGGGGCGATGAGGGTGCCGGAGCATCCGGCGACCTCGGTCGCGCTGTGGACAATTTGCAGATAAGCCACGGCCATATGGGCCGGGTCGGTATCGGGTACGCCGTTGATGATAGGCAATTCGACCGACGCAAAATGATCGACGCCATCCTCGGCACCCATGCAAGCCGTAAATCCAAACAAAACCATCCAAAGGGCCCCAAAAGGGCCGATCCAAGCGATCCTAGCTGGCCTCTTCGCCACCGCTCCACTCCTTCCGCCCCTGGGAACAACACCACATCCTAGCAGAACTTGAGGAAAAACCGAAGCATCAGATGGCCTTGACAGGCCAGCGACCCATAGGCTAGCATTTTGGACGGACGTCCAACTTATCTATTTCTTGGAGCACTCATGGGCCGACCAGCGGTGGCAACGCAAAGACGTGAACAGATCTTAGACGGTCTGTTTGCCGCCATCGCCAAAAAGGGCTTCATCCGCTGCTCGATCAGCGACGTGGCCCGTGAAAGCGGTCTGGCTCGTGGTGCCTTGCACTATTACTTCGAGAGCAAAGACCAAATGCTGGTCGAGCTCATGACCGCGCTGGGCAAAAAACACTTGGAGGCCCTGCGCAACTATCGCGGACGATTTTCCGATCCCCTCGATCGCATCATGTCCATCTTTCGCTTTCACTTTTCACCGGAAAACGACCAGGCCAAGGATCGGGCCCGGGTGTGGATCGAGTACTGGGGTTACGGTCTTGCCTGCCCACAGGTGCGCGGCGTCATTCGCGACATCCAGCAGGCCTTTCGGACGGACATCGAAGAGGATCTGCGGGCCGGAATCGCCAGCGGTCGCTTCCGCAGCATGTCCACGGAATCCACGGCGGTACTCATTTTGGGCTTGGTGGAAGGACCCATGCTGCAAAAAACCTACGACCCGAATTGCATCCAGGGAAACCTTATTGTGGATTCGACACGAAGCATGCTGGAAGCCAGCCTGCATTGAACCGGAACGAGGAGAGGAACACCATGAACGCTGAAGAACTAAAAAACTTTGAAGTGGAGTTGGATGGGGAGAAGTTGCTCCTCAAGCAGACCGGACCGATGCCCGAGAAGGCTTTCGCCTATTTGCAAAAACACATTGCGCGTCTGAACAAATTCAAAACCATCGGCTGGTGGCATGGCGCGCGGTCCGTTTCCTTCTTTGATCCGCCCCTGCCCCATCCGGCAGGCAAACGAGGTTTGGTGGACCGCTTAGAGCGGGTCTTCATCAGAGCCCGCAAGCCCGCGGCCGCCACTTTGGCCATCACTTACGATTGCCAGGCGGACTGCGAACATTGTTCCTGCTCGCAAAACCGGCGCAAAGAAAGACCGCTGAACACCGAGCAGTGGAAAAAAATCATCACGGAGACGGTTGATTTGGGCACCACCAATGTGATCTTCACCGGCGGTGAGCCCTTGTTGCACAAAGACCTCTGTGAACTCATCTCCCATGTGGACGAACAAAAGGCCACCACCCTGATGTTCACCAACGGAGAATTGCTCACCGAAGACAGATGCAAAAAGTTGGCGGACGCGGGACTGTACTCCATGTTCATCAGCTTGGACTGTCCCGATCCGGCGGGCCACGACCGCCTGCGCCGACGCGAAGGCCTTTACGCCAAGATCATGGAGAACGTGGATCACGCCAAGCGGGCAGGCCTACTGGTGGGCTTTTCCATCTACCTGACCCACCAAAAACACAAAAACGGTGAACTCGAACAATTCATGGAAATCGGCAAACGGGCCGGCGTGTCCGAGATCATCCAGTTCGACGCCGTGCCCACGGGCCGTCTCTATGGCCAGATGAACATCCTGCTCAGCCCCGAAGACCGAGAACAGATCCGGCAACAAACCCTGAAGCATTACCATGAGGCGAAGCCCGAATACCCCACCCTGACCAGCCAATCCCTGGTCAATTCGCCCAAATCCATGGGATGCTTCGGTGCCTTTAATCAGTTTTACATGACGGCCTACGGAGACATGTGCCCCTGCGACTTCACGCCCATCACCTTCGGCAACGCCGTGGAACTGGGTGTCGAAGAAGTCTGGCGACGCATGACCACACATCCCTTGTGGAGCAAACGCTTCCCCGATTGCCGCATGCAGTCGGCCGACTTCCGTGCCCAAACCGTCGATTGCATCCCCGACGACTCGCCCAAGCCCTGCTCCATCGAGATGGTCGACGAGGCCTGCGGACGACCCGTGATCAATCACTCTGGCTAGTGTTTCTCAAGAAGGCACAATCGTGCCACTTGAATCAATCATACAAACACAAAGCACCTCAGTAGAAACACTTGTGCCACATTTCTTCGAAATGTGGTGCTAGTGAGCCCGCCCCCTCAAGCCCCAAATCACCCACCCCAATTTACCCAGGGATCTAGGTTGAGCGCCATGGCTTGCTCGGGTAAACTCCCACCATCTTTCGATGAGGAGTTTTCGTGACTGAAGTATTGCCTCAACATCCGACTCTGGGTGCCCGCATCTTCGCCCGCATCTTCGCCCTCCTCCAACGCCCCGGCACTTGGGTAGTGCTTGGTGCCGCCGCCGTGCTCCTGCCCATGCTCGGCAGCGCCGGCCTCTGGGACCCTTGGGAAACCCATTACGCGGAAGTAGCACGGCGCATGGTGGCGGACGGAGACTGGCTGACGCCACGCTGGCGCAACGAGCTCTTCTTCTCCAAGCCTGTCTTAATCTTCTGGATGATGGCGTCGAGTTTCAGCGTCTTCGGCGCCAACGCCTGGGCGGCTCGGCTTCCTTTTGTCTTGCTGGCCATTCTGGGCGTCTGGCTGGGTTACCGCCTGGTGCGCCGGGCCACCGATGAGCGACGTGGATTATGGGCCGCCCTGGTGCTCCTCACCGCGCCCTTCACCCTCTTCATCGGCCGGCAAGCCGTCACCGATGGGCCCTTTGTCGTCTTCATCCTGGGGACCTTGTCTTGCTTTATGGCTGTTGCCACGGAAGAGAAACCCCGGCTGCGCGACCAGTTGGGCATCTACATCTTTGCAGCCTTGGCCGCCCTGGCCAAAACGCCCATGGGCTTGGCCATCCCAGGGGTGGCCGTCCTGATGTACCTATTGATCTCCGGCGACTGGCGTGTCTTCAAGAGGCTCCGTCTCGAGATCGGCATCCCCTTGTTCATTCTCCTGGCCGGCCCCTGGTATGTGGCCATGGTGGTCAAGTATGGTTCCAAATTCTTCAATGAGTTTTTCATGCATCACAACCTGCAACGTGCCTTCACGGGCGTCCATGGAGACCGGGGCACCTTTGAATATTTCGTCAAGCAGTTGGGTTATGGCTTTTTTCCATGGGTGGCCATGCTGCCCATGACCCTGGGCCGCATCGGTGCCTCCTTTCGGGAACGCAAGACAGTGGCCGCCTTGCGCCTGGGTGGACCCACCAAGGAAACCGCGCCCCTGCGACTGGATCTTTTCTTGAGCATCTGGTTTTTGACCAGTTTCGTGGCCTTCAGCCTGGTCGTCACCAAGTTTCACCACTACATCTACCCCGCCATGCCGCCATTGGCCCTGCTGGTGGGTTTGACCCTGGCGGACACCAATGAAGGCGGCTGGCGTTTTCTGGCACCGCTGGGTGGGGTATTGCTGGCCATCGTGGCCAACGATGTGGTGGCCAATCCGGAGCATCTATCCAACCTTTGCACTTATGCCTACGACCGTCCCCTGCCCACCGAGATATATCCTCGATGGAGCCTGCTGGCCATATCGGTCTTGTTTGGCGGCATGCTGGTGTCAGGCCGTTGGCTGCCCGGCCGTTGGCTGCCCAAAGCCCTTGGCACCCTCGGCCTGGTCTTCGCCATCGTTTTCTCCTGGTTTTATCTGGTGCCTTTGGGTCATACCATGAGCCAGCAGGACCTTTTCGAAACCTACGCCCGAGTGGCAAAGCAACCTGAAGAAAAACTCTACCAATACCAAATGAACTGGCGCGGTGAGGTCTATCACTCAGCGGACACCATCATCAAAATATCCAGCGAGGCGGAGGTGCAACGCATCTTCAAAAAGGATACCCGCTCTTTCATCATCGCCATCCGGGATGGTTTCAGTGCCGTGGACAGGGCCTTCCGCAAGGCCACGGGCAAGCACATGCACGTGCTTTCCGGCAGCAACATTCGCTACGTGTTGGCCTCCAACCAACTGGACCCAGGCGAAGAAGATCTCAATCCGCTGGCGAAAAACGTATTTTCAGAACCGCCGAACATTCCGCATCCGCTTCATGCCGAATGGGCGGAGGGCGTGGAATTTTTGGGCTGGGCCTTGGACCCGGACGAACCCGAGACGGGTGACCGCATCGCCTTGACCTTCTTCTTCCGCTGCAAAAAGGAAATCAAAAAGAACTGGAAAATCTTCATCCACATCGACGGTCACGGACATGAGCTCCATCGCATCAACGGAGATCATCATCCCGTCGAGGGTCTTTTCCCCACCGACCATTGGCTGCCTGGCGACATCATCCGGGACAAGGTAGTCTTGCACATCCCCATCGAATTCACGCCGACCAACTACCACATCTACATGGGCTTCTACATCGGCGACAAACGCATGAACCTGTTGCCGGGAGCGCCCAGCGATGGAAAAAACAGGCTGCGGGCCGGCACCATCCGCATCAAGTAGATTTTTTGTTCGGCCCCTCGGCATCCTGCGCAATGTACTCATGAAGAGACAGGCGTGACCGACGAACCCGGACCTGGCGCATCCGCCTGCGCCGAAAGTAACTGACAAACCAAACGGTCCACAGCGACCCCAGCATGAAAATCAACTGGGCTTGTACACCCACCCCCAACAAGTCCCGCGTGTTGACATGCAGCATGGCCCCGATGGACAAACCCAGCCCGATACCGGTCACCATGCGCAGGCCATTGGAGCGCTCAGGCTTGCCCGCCGCCGTGCTCGTCCCCCAGTCCAACATGGCGGGCAGCGGAGCGATCAAGAGCAAGCCCCACTCGAGCAACCAAGGCCAAGGCTCTATGAGAGAGCCTCCAAGAAACACGAGGAACATGGCGGGATAGAGCCCCACACACCGGGCGCAGAAGTGCAAGCGACGACGGCCCAAGCGCAGGGGATAGGTCAAATGCAAATCAGCTGTGCCGTGATGGGACAAGAGTATGCCCCAGCCCTGTTTATCCAGCGAACTCACGAATTCAGGGTTGCGTAACAGTCAAGACATACTGATCGCGGGTGTTGCTTTCGCTTGAGGGTCGGCCTTTGACCACGATGAAATACTCGCCGGGCATCAGCTCCTTCGTGATCTGTTCCTTCTCTTCGCCCTTGCCCTTGGCCGAGCTTGCCACAACCTTGTTCTTGCCCTTGTCGTCCATCTCCGGGCCAAGAAGGGTCAGGCTGATATCCAGCTTGGGGATGCCCGTGCATTCGACGACCGTGTTGCGGGGTCCATCCTGGCTGGAGAGGTCCAGCTTGAACGCGTCCCAGTCACCCTTGGGGTGCAAGGTGCCGCGCAAGGTTGCGCCCACGCTGATGGGCGTCGCCACCTCGGTTTTCCCGTTGGGCTCCTGCTCTTCACGGCCGTCGTCGGAACGAAGATGCACGGTCAACTCATAGGTTTCATCCAAATTGAAAGCCTCTCTGAGCCACCTGCCGTCTACTTTTTTGTAAGAGCCCTCCACTCGCAGGTAGTTGGTCCCGGGCTGCAACGCGCAGTTGGTCAAGACCTCTGCTTCGTTGACTTTGCCGTCATCGATACGCATCAAGTGGTAATTCTTCTTGCTGTCTTTCTTGGCCGGATCCACCACTTGCAAACGCAGGTTCACCCGATTCAAAGCCGAAAGTTCGGCCGCAAGCAGGCTGGGTTTTTCGACTTCCAACTTGTACCAGTCCACGTCGTTGGCAGCCGACAGATAGCCACGAATCTTTTGCCCATCCGTAAGCGGCAAGGCGTCCTCCGCATCATCGTTGGGCTCTCGCTCCAAATCATCCCCACCGGCCTCGCTCGACACGCTCAAGGTGTAAGGCTTGTCCGGATTGAAGGTACGGATGGATTTCTTGGGCTTGGGCTGGGTCACCCAGGCAGAGACGATCTTGACATAGACGGCCTGCGGCGTGCCGGGCACACCCAGGTTGCGCACCACAATCCCGTCGCCAGGCTTGGCTGAGCGTACTTTCAGAATCGGCGCCCGCTCGTCCTTGTCCAAAATCTCCAAACCGAAACGCACCCCTTCGACCGCGGAGAGTTCCATACGCAATACCGAAGCGGTCGGCAGCTCTTTCAGGTCCAATAGGTACCAGTCTTCATCCCGCTGGTGACCGAGATAGCCCTGAACGCGCTTGCCTAAGGCCAACTCGTCCGCCGTCGAATAACGACCATTGAATTCCCGTTCAAAACCCTCGACCGGGGCGCTAAAGGTTATCTTTAAGCTGTAATCACCTCCGGCACCGCCCTTGGCACCGGAAACCCTCAAATACACAGCCTCGTCCACCTTCAGATTGGGCACCCGCTCCGCACCGCCGGGTCCCGTGGAATCCACCCAGAACAACTCATTGCGATCCTTGTCGAGCAAGGACAAGCGAAGGTCTTCCCCCTCAATGCCACCAACGCTCACGGCCAAAACTTTATCAGCCCCCGACACGATTCGATACCAATCCTTGGCTCGATGGGTCTTGCCGGCCGCGGCCTCCATCTTGGCCTGCACCAGGCAGTCCTTGGTCAGTTCCATGGCCTGGGCGGTGGTCTCGTTGGGCTCGACCTCTTGCACCTGGGCCACTGCAGGCGTTGGCGGCTGGGTGGGCTTGTCCACCTTGGCTGTTCCAGCAGCCGGATCAGCAGGACCGTCGGTGGATTTCTCATCGGGGCAACCCGCAACAAAGAAGGCCCCGAGCAAGACAAATAACAGCGTATACATGGGTTTTCGCATTGGATTCCCTCCGGAATTAGCATGCCAATTTCCCGGGCATTACAACCGGCCAAAGCCCCCTTGTCAAGGCAAGCGCCTGCGACTACGATGGCCTCATGAATCCAATCCAAGACAAGGTCCCCGAACGGCTTGTTGGCCCAGATGGCCATCCCTTGTTTGGCTGCTACCAGGGAGCCATCTCGGACGCATCTTTGCAGTACCTGAGCGGGGCACATGCACGCGGCGGACTGGCCAAGTTGCGTAGCGAAAAACGCTGGCACTTTATCGGCATCAGCACTGAGTCCATTTTCGCATCCATGGCGATCATCAAGATGGGCTATGCCTCGGCGGCCTTCGTCTACGTTTTTGATCGCGCCGAGGGTCGCTTCCTGCTGGATGAATCCGTCATGGGCCTGCCCGGGCCCATGTGTCGCATTCAAGACCATCCCATCGACGGAGCCTCGAGTGCCTTTCGACTGCCGGGCATGCGGCTTTCGCTTCTGGGCCCATCGGGCGAAGGTTTGCTCCATGTGCGAGCCAACCTGAGTGGGGGCTGGCCGGCCCTCGACATCGCGATCGAACTGGATACCGCTGCCGCCCCGACGGCCATGACCGCCATCTGTCCTGTCCACGGCCAGGGTTCGGTCAACCTGACCGTCAAGCAGGTGGCCATGCCCGTACGCGGACGAATCCTGGTCGACGATCGACGGATCGATCTGGACGGCAGCCAATGTTGGGGCTTGCTGGACTATACCCATGGCTATCTGGATCGAAACACGAATTGGATGTGGGCCTGTGCCGGAGGCCCGGCCTCCCCTCGGGCCAAGCGCCGCGTGGGCTTTAATCTCTGCGCGGGCCACAACGAAAACGTAGAAAACGTGATCTGGATCGGTGACGAAATGTACCCCGTGAGCCCGGTGCAGTTTCACCGGGGCACGGAGGGACCCGACGCGCCCTGGCAGATGAAGTCGGATGACGGCGAAGTCGATCTCACCTTCCGCCCCGAAGGCATGCGCTCGGAAGATCGGGACATGGGCATCGTGGCCAACCATTTCATGCAACCCGTGGGCACCTTCCACGGCAGTCTGCGAGACAAGCGCAATCGCAAAGTAACCATTGATGGCCTGGCCGGCATCTGCGAAGAGCACGCCTCCCGCTGGTAGCCCGATTTGCGTGCTCTTGCGGCACAGGCCATGACAAAAATGTCAAGCCCCGCCCAAATCTCAATAAACACTCTCTAGTCTTTTCAGGGTATTAGAGAAATACAGCCTTGCGAACAGTCTGGAACAGTTCTTGCTGCATGGTCTATCATCAATCCTAAGGAGCCTGACATGCGCGCCGGAACCATCCTGCTTTCATTTTTCCTGGGCTTTGTGCTCTTGCATGGCGTTGGCTGTATGCCATCGACCTACCAAATTCAACGGGCGGCCCTGGTGAGCCCGCCGGCCCCCCCCATGTGGTCCGGCAAAACTCGCCCTTCGGGCTTTGCCATGGGCAACTCCACCGTGGTTTGGAAAAACCCACCTGAAAAATCAGAACTATCCGATTCGGGACTCTATGTGGCCTCCACGCAGTTCGACGGCACCATCCACATAGACCTGGGCCCCACGGGCACCGTGTCTTTGTGGATACCCATGTCCTACGGATTCAAGGAAGCCTCCTTCGCCGCGGCCGACTGCCTGGTGTCGCGACCCGATCGAGGCGTCTTCACCGGCGGCATCGGCGTGGGCGGAAGCTTCCCTCTTTCTTCCATGTGGTACTTGGGTACAAGCTTAGAGACATCCCTGGCCTTCATCCCCACCCACATCGAAGCCCACTGCGTCGCCAACTGCAGCCCCAGCGACACCGACGTCGACAAAATTGAAACGGACGCGATACCCGTCATACGCTGGAGCCTAACCGGGGGCTTAGACCTGGGCTTCATGCGCATCTTTGCGGGCATCGGCCTGCGCAATCATCCCACCAACACGCAACTAGACTACGACTGGTCCTACATAGAGGAAGACATCGACGCCGAAGTACAATTCGGCCCCATCTACGGCACGGTGGGAGGCGGCGTGGAAATCGATCTCGGCGACGTCGTCAGCGTCCTCGCCCAAATCTACCAACCCTTCCCCCTCTACCGAGACGACCTGATCTACGGCCCCATCGCCGGCATCACGCTGGATCTACATATGGGTCGATAAAGCAGGCGTTGACCGAGGATCGCACGGCGTGTCAAGCTGAAAGCCGTGAATACCATTCGCCTCCTCAGCTTCGTCCTGTTGTTCTTGTTTTGCCTGGCTTGCCAGGCCAAAGAGATCCCGCCGGAAGTACACAAGCAGGCGGCACCGACTCCGCAGACTCCAAAAGCGACACAGCCCAGCTCAACGCTTCGGCACATCATCATCCTGACCGGAGGGGCGAAGGCAGAGCAGCGCCTTCCTCTGATTGTCGCCTTGCATGGCCTGGGCAATACCTCAGAGGGCTTTGCTCGGCTGTTTACGACCTTTCAGCGGCCGGCCCGGGTGCTGCTGCCGGAGGGCCCCTTGCCGGCGCGTGGCCAGGGGCATAGTTGGTTTCGCATCCGCTTGACCGATGGGCATTTGCGGCTCAATGAGCAACAAATTTTGGATGCGAGCAAGCAAATCGCTTTGCTTACGAAGCAAATCCAAAAAGAAAACCCGACCCTTGGACAACCCATCCTCACCGGATTCTCCCAGGGCGGCATTCTGTCTTATGCGCTGGCCTTGCATCATCCGGATACTTTTTCTGTTGTGCTGCCCGTGGCCGGCTGGCTGCCTGAGTCGCTGGTGCCCAAAGAAATACAAACCAAGGTCGCACCGAAGATTCGGGCACTTCATGGCGAAGCCGATCCCATCGTACGCCACGCCTCCACCAAACGATTGCACGATCGCTTGAACAAGCTGGGCCTGGATGCAAAGCTCAAAAGCTATCCAAATGTTCGGCACACCATCAACACGCCGATGCGCGCCGAGCTTTTTCGGCTGCTTGGCGAGGCAATGAAAGAGAACCAGGAGACAATACATGGGCGAGAAGAAAGAAGACCAGGGAATCCAAGTCGAGCATCTACCCATCGATGAGCACTTGCAACAAATGGGTGTTCGCTCCTGGTAAAAAAACACTACCGCTTCGGCGAAGAGGACTGATCGAGAAGGCGCAGCGAGGCGACCACCGCATCGAGTTGCTTTTCAGCCTGGCCGCGCTTGTCCCATTTGCATCCCGCCTGAAAAACGAAAACCTCGTTGGTCCCCGGCCTGGGAATCAGATATTCCTTGAGCAACCAGCTGCCCTTGCTGCTCGTTGACTGATAGCGAACAAAGCGCCCCTGATGCGGACCACAGGCAAAACCGCCCGAACCGACCTCCTCAAGCTTCGATCGATGGTGGCCCTGCATGTCCTTTTTAAACTGACGGAGGTAGCCGGTGAGGAAAGCCTCAAAATTCTGCCCCGAAGATCGGGTATAAATTCGCAAACTGATGCCCACGTCACCTTTGGACAAGTCCGCCTTCACCAAATTGGTCGAACGCGGATAGGTCTTGACCTTCCAGTCTTGTGGGCAGGATATCGAATAAGCCCATCGCTGACTGACGACCTTCCTGAAAGAATCCGAGGACGACCCCTTGCGATCCTGCTCCGCGCAGGCATACGAAGTCACAACTTGAACCAAAGCAAACAATAGGATCGCAAGCTTGTTCATCACTCAGCTTCCCTAGCGCTTTGATGAAGAGTGACGCCTTCGTCGGGCCTCGAATTCTGGTGCTTCTTTGATGGCCATGCCCAAAAATCCCGCGGCCATGCCCAAAAGCTTGGCCGAGGACTTCCCCCAATCGGGTTCGGGTCCCAGATCGGGAAAACCCCGTTCGTCCGGTGTCAGATTTTCCCAATTGGCGAACAAGTGCCCCCAATCGCTCTCCAAGACCTTCTTCACCCTGTCTTGACCCAGGCGGGGATACCAGTAAGCGTCGTGGTAGACGATGGAGGCAAGATAAGACCAGGGTGCAAGCCAGGACTTGAGTGACCATTCCAGGATCGGCTTGAGCCCGCCCCAATAAATCTGATGCTGCATGCGGGCCGCGAAAGTCATGTTCTTGAAGGGCCCGACGAAGTTCCAGTTTTCTTCGGCGGCTTTTACATCGCCGACGATGCGAATCTTGGCGGGGTCCGCGCAGCCTAAGCCCGCGTCGTGGGCCAGGCGCAGGTAGCGAAGCTCCATGGGATCGAAACCCATGAGTTTTGCCGCCACGGCATCGATGGCCACCTGATCGCTTGAGGCGAGTATGACGTTTTTGACTTGCGGGTCCATGCAACGAGGACCGGGCCCATCGCCCGCGAAGGTGCCGTCCATGACGGCAAACAGCCCCTTGTGGATTTTTTTCTGAATGCGCAGCAGATCCACCAGGGTTTCGTGGATGACCGGATGGGACCAGTGTCGACGCTCATTCAGAAGCCCACCGAAGGCGTTTTTCATGGCACCTGTCGTGGTCGTGAAAACATGGGTCTTGACCGTGGGCAAATGAATGATGTTCTCGCCGATGAAACGACGCGGAATGCTAAAACCGTCCGGATAGACATCGTTGAGCACCAGGAACTTATCGGCGAGATCGCCGACCGCCTCGCGGATGTCGACCCACTCTTCCCCGCCCTCGTATAGATGGATGTTGCGCAGGCCGTGATGTTCCACCACGGGCAGTTGCTTGTTCTCGCGTTCACCCAGCTTGGAGTCGATGACCACCGTGCGATTGTGGCAGGCGTGGATGAGTTCGCGTTTGTAGCCGTCCGCCAACATGGCTCGAATGACGCCGTCTAACTGCCAGGGGGTCGTGGAGGATGCCGGATAAAAATGATGCCAGGAAATGTTGACCTTCAAGGCCGTGTCCACGGCCGAATCGATTTCATCCTGGTAGCCGGCAAGGTTCATCAGCTCATGGGTGTCTTCGATGATGCTCCGGGGCTTGGTTCTGAGTATGGCGACCGTTGCGGTCTTGGTGGTTTTGGACATGCGTTCCTCCTCTACGACACATCTTGCCGGGCCGATGGGTCGGGCGCAAGACCGATGAAGGCCATTTGTCGTCCTGTTTTGCCCTTGTCCCGACGATGGGAAAAAAACTGCGCTGCAAGGTGGTGGGTGCAGAGATTCAGGCTTTCGACATGCTCAGCCAAAAGTCCTGCGTCTACGAGGTGTTGTTGATTGGCTCGGATCAAATCCACATACAGGCCCCGGCTGTCTTCCAGGGCGACCTCCCCGCCGAAACGATCCGCAAAGGCCGCAAAGACGTCTTCGCCGACCTCGAAATTTTGGGGACCGATGCAGGGGCCGAGGCAGGCCAACATGTGACCTGGGCTACAGCCGTATTCCCTTTTCATTGCCGCCACGGCCTTGGCGGCGATGCCCGAAAGACTGCCTCGCCATCCCGCGTGAACGGCAGCCACGACCCCTTTATCCGGAGCATAGAGCAGTAGAGGCAGGCAGTCGGCGGTTCGCACCGCAAGCAAAATATCTTGTCGATTGGTAATGCTGCCGTCGAAACGACGGTCTTCTTCGGGGGCCAAAGTCCTCGAAGGGGGCAGGTGTTCCGGCGATCCATCGACGACCAGGAGTTCGTCGCCGTGTACCTGATTGATGCCGACCACCTCGGACCAGGGGCGCTTCAACAGGCTGGCCAACCTCAGCCGATTGGACTCAACCGCCTGATGATCATCACCCACCTTCTCGGAAAGATTGAACGACGAAAAGGCACCCTGGCTTACGCCCCCGATTCTTGTCGTGAAACCGTGAACCACCCCCGGCACGGACAACAAAGAAGCGCGAAGAATTGAAGCATCCAAGACGGTCTCCTTGATCCACTTGATGGTCATACCGCAAAGCTATTGCTTCTTCTTGCCAGAACACTCAGCAGTGCCCTTGCCGGTTTTGGGCTTCGGCTTGGAATCGACAAAACGCTGTTCGCCGATCAGCTTCACCTCACTCACGGCCTCCTCGAAGTGTTTTTCCACCGGAGTTGGCACGGCTCGTCGCTCTGCGGCGAAGCGATCGTACTCGATCTCAGCCACGGACATTGCTTCTTCGTGGGAGACCTGGCCGGCATGCGAGAGGATTTGACGTTCGGAGATGCTCAGAAAGTCATCGAGCTTTCGGACCCAGTCGGCCATATACATGGGTTTGCGCCCCAATGCCTGCAGCTCCGCGAACTCAAGGTATGCCATAACGATACGATTGAGCGTTTCGAGCTCATCCTCATCAAGGTAGTTCTTGGCGATGGTGATGTCCGATTTTCGGGGACGCTCCCCTACCCAGCTCTTGAGTCCCATATGGGGTTTGTTCGCATCGGCTCGCGCAACGACGATCTCGGCCGCAGTTTGGCCGTGCACGGCCCAATGCATCTTGTTTTGCACGGTGGCGAAGAAACGATTGGATGCCTCGGTACTCGGATCGTAGTCGATGCTGGTGGCGTAGATCTCCAGTACTTTCTTCCAGAATACCTTCTCCGATGAACGGATGTCGCGGATGCGCTCGAGCAGCTCGTCGAAGTAGTTGCCACCGCCGGCCCGCTTGAGCCTCTCGTCGTCGAGGATAAAGCCCTTGATGATGTATTCACGCAGGCGCTGGGTGGCCCAGATACGAAACTGGGTGCCTCTGTGCGACTTCACCCGGTAGCCGACCGAGATGATGACATCAAGGTTGTAGTAGTCAACGTTGCGCGTAACCTCACGGGCCCCTTCTTTTTGAACCGTTGCATATTTTGCAACGGTTGCATCTGATCGAAGCTCGCCCTCATCGAAAACGTTCTTGATATGGCGGGAGATGACCGACTTGTCTCGCTGAAACAGATCGGCCATCTGGGTCAGTGACAACGAGGCGGTCTCTCCGGTGAACCGAACCTCCACCCGGGTCAGCCCGTCTTCGGTCTGGTAGAGAAGGAACTCGGCCTCCTGGCGGATGATGCCGGTCTCGTTGGTCCTCATGGGTCCCTCACAGACAACAAGGTACTTTGAAGAATGGAAGCATCCAAGACGGACTCCATCAGGAGAGGATTCTTAAGATGAAACACTTTAAATAGCTGGCTTCGGGAAAAGCGACTCGTTCCGGATGGTCTCCGGACTGAAAGCGCCGCTCGATGATTTGCACATCTCGCCCCGCGTCCATGGCCGCATCCTCCAGCATCTGCTCAAAGCCCTCGGGGGGCAGGTGATACGAACAACTGGAGGTAAAAAGCAAGCCGCCGGGTTCGAGCATCTTCATGGCCCGCAGGTTGATCTCTTTGTACCCCCGGTAGGCTTTCTCCACGGCGTGCTTGTTCTTGGCGAAGGCGGGCGGATCGAGTGAGATCAGATCGTATCGGGCACCCTGGCTTTGCTGCTCTCGCAGAAAGTCAAAAGCATTACCCGCCACGGTCTCTATTTTCAAACCATTGAGTTCGGCCGTCTCCGAGGCAGCCGTCAAGGCCTTCTCCGACTGGTCCACCAGGGTGACCTGCTCGGCCCCGCCGCGAGCCATATGCAAACCAAAACCGCCCTGATAGGAAAACACGTCCAAGCAACGCCCTTTTGCAAATTCGGCCGCCCGCAGATGGTTCTCCCGCTGGTCCAGATACATGCCGGTCTTCTGGCCGGTGAGCACATCGACAGGCCAAATCATGCCCCCGTACTTCACCTGAAAGGGACCCTCCAATTGCCCGGCCAAAACACCGCTTCGCTTTTCAAGTCCCTCCAGGCGCCTCACCGAGGTATCGTTTCGCTCCACCACGACCTTGGCCTGTAGCAATTCCTTCAGCAGGTCCACCCAAAGCGGCAACAAACGGTCCGCGCCCGCGCATCCCGTCTGCAGCACAAAGACGTCCTCGTAACGATCAATGATGAGACCGGGGATGTTGTCCGCCTCGGCATAGACCATTCGACCGAGGCCATCACCGATTCCGATGCGCTTGCGCCAATCGAAAGCCGCCTTCAATCGAGCGCGCCAAAACGGGATGTCGGGCTCTGAATCCTGGCGATGAAAAAGCCGCAAACAGATCAAGGATTCGGGATTATAAAAAGCCACGCCCAGAACATTGCGGCCCCCCGAACGGTGGCGGGTTACCACGCGAACCACATCGCCGGCATCGGCCTGGCTGTCGATCACATCCGAGCGATAGATCCACACATGACCCGCGCGAAGCCGCTTGGCACCGCGTGAGCTGATTTCGACTTCAGGTAGACTCATGGCGTTCCTTGGCTGATGGCGCCTTCAGGTAGCTTTTCAAGCAGCAAGCGGTGCCAGTTAGAAAAGGATTCCTTGGCCCGAAGCAAAGCCGCCTCCCGGCGTTTCTTACGCCCTCGCTCGCGGATGCCGGGGAGCAATCCAAAATGAATATTCATCGGCTCATATCGAGGCGCCCCCAGCCTGCCTCGAACATGGGCCCACAGCGCACCGAGGGCCGTCTCCGGTGGGGGCTCGGGCAAATCGATGCCCAAACGCTCCGCCCCGACCAATAGCCCCACCCACAAGCCCATGGCGGCGCTTTCCATGTAGCCCTCCACGCCGATCATTTGTCCCGCCAGACGAACCGCCGGGTGAGAGTGCAAGCGCAATTTGTCGTCAAGCACCTCTGGGCTGTTGACGTACAGATTGCGATGCACCGCCCCATAGCGCAAGAACACGCAACGCTCCAAGCCCGGGATCATACGCAGCACTTCACGTTGGGCCGCCTGGGTGAGCTTGGTCTGAAAGCCAACCAAATTATATGCGCTGCCTTCCTTGTTCTCGGCCCTCAATTGCACAAGCGCATGCGGGCGACGCCCGTCTACCTCAAAGCCCACCGGCCGCATGGGTCCGAAGGCCAGGGCCTCTTCTCCACGAGTGGCCATGACTTCCACCGGCAAACAGGACTCGAAGTATTTGGCTTTTTCAAATTCGTGAAGCGGCGTGGTGGCAGCCTGGCGGAGGGCCTCGACAAAGGCCCGGTACTGAGCTTCATTCATGGCGCAGTTCAAATAATCGTCGCCGCCCTTGCCCCAACGAGATCCCGCAAACACGATGTCCCGGTCGATGCTCTCGGCGTCGATGATGGGAGCCAAGGCGTCATAAAAATGCAGTTCCTGGCCCGGGCCGATGGCCTGCTTCAACCAGTCGGCCAGGGCTTCATCCGTCAGGGGGCCCGTGGTAAGAATCACCTCTGCCCCAGCTTGCCCGGGATCTTCCATGCGCGAGCCTTCCCGCATATCCAGTTCGGGGCGGGTACTGAGCTGCTTGCTCACGTTCCGACTGAAAACCGCTCGGTCCACGGCCAAGGCCGTACCGGCGGGCACCCGCGCTTCATCGGCGGCCGCCAGCAAGACGGACCCCAAGGCCCGCAACTCTCGCTTCAAGAGACCATGGGCCGTGTCCTCGGCATCCGACTTAAGCGAATTGGAACAAACCAGTTCGGCGGGACCTTCCAGGCTGTGGGCCGGCGAATAGAAAGCCGGCTTCATCTCCTGCAAAGTAACCGGCAGCCCAAGCTTGGCCAAAATCCAGGCAGCTTCGCAGCCGGCCAGACCCGCCCCCACGACCCAAACAGGCGAAGCCTTCATGAAGTCACCTTGCGATACATGGTCCCCGGACAATGCTCGGCCAAACCTTCAAACTCGAGTTGCAGCAACAAACCCACCACCTGAGCACTGGTCAAGCCGCAACCCGAGGCCACCATGTCCACCGTCATGGCGGATGGGCTCAGGACCGCGAAAACCCGCTTGGCGTCCTCGCCTAAGTTCGAAGGGGGCGGAGGCACCTCCCTGGGCGACTGGGCGCTTTTTACGGGCTTCCTGCCCAAAAGCGCGAGCACATCCTCACTGCCCTCCACCAGGGAGGCTCCTTGCCGCAGCAGGGCATGCACGCCTTGACTCAATGCCTGAGCCACCTGACCCGGCACCGCGGCCACCCGCCTGCCCTGTCGAACGGCCAGTCGAGCAGTGATCAGACTGCCCGACTTGGGCGCGGCCCTCACCACCACCACAATTTCAGAAAGCCCGCTGATCAGCCGATTGCGACGTGGAAAATGTGCGCGACGCCCGGGAGTCCCTTCCGGGTACTCGCTCAACAAGGCACCCTGCTCGGCGATGCTCGAAAACAGGCTTCGGTTTCCCACGGGGTAGGCCTGGTCCAATCCGGTTCCCAGCACGGCCACGGGCTTGCCCCCCGCTTCAAGACAAGCCTTAAGCACGGCGGTGTCCACGCCCTCGGCCCCACCGGAAATCACCGGCACCCCCGCCTTGGCCAAGCCCACACCCAGTTCCGTGGCCACTTCGATACCATAGGCATCACAACGCCGGGCACCCACCACCGCAACCCGCGGTCCAGGCGGCAAACGACCTGCCAAAAAGAGCTGTTTGGGGGAATCAGGTATCTCGCGCAACTCCCGCGGATAGGACTCATCCGAGGGCGACAAACAACAGCCGGGACTCACTGTACGCCCATGTAGACCCGATCGCCCACCCTCAGTTCGCGCATGGCGGCTATAACGATACCGGTGCTGGCGTTGTCTCGAGCGTCCACCACCATGATCCGGCCATAGATTTCCGGGGGCACCTTGGTATCCCAACGGTTGGCTTCCTTGCCGCTACCCGGGATGAACAAGCTATCTTCTCGGCGCACCACATCGAAAGTATTGCCTTCTTCCACGCCCTGTTGTTTGCCTTGATCGATGAAGACCATGTGGGTTTCGCCCAGCAGGGTCATGAAACCCACCTTGCTCCCAACAATGTATCCGCGCAGTTCCACGCTGTTGGGCTTGGGGGAAATTCTCTTGGCCAATTGGGGCATCAAAGGACCGATTCGGTCACCGCGCTTGATGGGCTGCACCGAAGTGGTGATGATGGCCGTCACGGCGCTATCGTCCATCTTCACCACCTGGCAGATACCCAGCACCATGATCTGGTAACCGACAAGTTTCTCAGTGATCGGGTGATGGATCTGCTGGATGGTGCGCATGATGGAGTATTGTTGTCCCACCTTGACATCGGGAGCGTTGTCAAAATGGATGTAGATGGAATCAAACTCGGACAGATATGCTTTTTCTTCACGCGAAGCGTAAATCTTGCCCAATCCCTTCTCATCCTCTTTGGTCACGTAGGCATTGCGATTCAGCTTTAAAAAGCCCAATGTCTTGGCGCGAACAAAATCCCCGCTCATGGAGACCAACTCTCCGGGAACCAGTTCGGATTCAATGTCATCCTCCACCGTATCCGGCACCTCGAACTGACCGCTGGTTTCGATCGTATCCAGCTGGCTGGGCAATTGTCCGCTGGGAAAAAACCGCACAATCTGCCCAGGATAAACCCAGTGAGGATTGCTCAACTCCGGGTTGTAAGACCACACCCGAGGCCAATACCAGGGATTGTTCAGATAACGGGCACAGAGGTCCCAAAGGTTGTCACCCGGCACAACTGTGTGTTCCGACTGGGCCTCTGTCTTGCCCCCTGTTGTAGGCGAAATCTTCGGCGGATTCACAGAATCATGGGCCTCGGAGGGCACCACCTCCTGTGCGCTGGCCAAAGACAACCAAGCCAGGCAGGTCAAGGAAATGGCGATGACAAAGTACGAGCGAAGACGCATGGTCAACCTCCTCAACGAATCAGACTCAACCTCCGGTTGGCTTCTCCCGCGTGAGCCGAGCGGGGATAACTCTCAACCAACTGGAGATAAGTACCCTTGGCCTTGGTGGCTTGGCCCGCCTTTTCCTGGCAACGACCCGCTAGAAACAGAGCCTCGGGAGCCCTCGTATCACGCGGAAATCGCTCCACCAAGACCAGGAATTTCTGCTCTGCCCGGTCCACCTGACCCAGCATCATGCGGGCGTTGGCCAGATAGAACATGGCGTCCGCCGCCTTGGGATGCTGGGCATACTCACGCAAATAACCATTCAAAGCCTCGATGGCCCGATCAAAATCATTGACACGATAATATGCATAAGCAGCATCGAACGCTTTGTTGCCCGGACCATAATCCGGTTCCGGCTGCTTGGCTCCAGAGGCATCATCAGGTCCCGCATCCTCTCCCGAAGTGACCACCAAAGGTTCATCCAGAGTCCGCTTCGCAGCCACCCGGTCCACCGGCAGACGATCTTGCGCCGCATAGGGGTTGACCGGTTCCAGCTCCGAGGCCTTGGGCGCACGACGCCGCTGCAAGCGATGACGAACCGACCCCGCCTTGCCCTTGTTGGTCAACATGGGCACTGGTTCATCGCGCCCGACGTCTGATTCCTGGATTCCAAGCGATTCCCCGTCCGGATCAGCCGGGATCGCACGATTTGGCTTGAGCCTAACCACTCGGAGAGAGGGTATGTGGTTTCTGGCAGCCCCCTTGCCGGCCGCGGCAGGAGCCAATCGCTGGCGGATGACGCTCAGTTGGATTCGAAGCTCATCCAACTGGGTCTCCATGCGCTGGTTGCTGTTGCGCAAATCCTGCACCTCGGTCTCCAATCGCATCACCTGTTCTCGCAGTTGCTGGTGGGCACTACAGCCCAGCAGCAAGAAGAAATTGGCGACGAATAGGCCGATGGTGAAGGTGTTTTTCATATGCTCGTTATCTAAAGTTAATGTTAATTACACCTAAATTTTACTTAATTATACTAGCCTGTCAAGAATCCGACCATTATGCGGCTTCCAATTGCCGGCAGCATAACAGGGCCCGGTTAAGGAGGCAAGCTTTCGGCAGCTTTCGAAAGGTCCATCCATCTGCAATCAAGAGCGTTTTTCCATTCTTGAAGGGAACCAGATGCGAAAACACGCTCCCCCTTCCGGCGGGTTCTCCACCTTGATGGTCCCCTGATGCTCATCCACGATTTTTTTTACAACAGCCAAACCCAGGCCCGTGCCACCTTCCTTGCCGCTGGTGACGAAAGACTCAAAAAGCCGCGGACTGACTTCTTCTGGAATGCCGGATCCGGTATCGGCGAACAAAAACAAGACACCGTTGTCCTGCCCTTCCACCCGAATGGTGAAGTCTCCGCCTTCAGGCATGGCCTGACGGGCATTGCGGGTGATATTGAATATGAGCCTCCGCAGCTTGTTCTCGTCCACCCTCAAGACGCCCTCGAAAACGTCATCTAGATGCAGCTCCACGCCGGACAACTCCAGCTCTCGCTGCAGCAACTCCCTCAGGTCCTTGAACAAGCGATTGGTATATACCTTATGCAACAACAACTTGGACTCCCCGCGGGCGAAGGCAAGCAATTCTCGCGTCATGTCGTTCATGAAATCAAACTGCCTGAGGGTGGTTTCAGCCTGTTTGCTGCGTTTTTCCTTGTCTTCTTCCATGGCCATGAGTTGCACATAGCCGGAGATGATGGTCATGGGCGTGCGAAAGTCGTGGATGACCCCGGACAGGGCCTGTCCAATGGATTTCAATCTGGCGTCCAACTCCACCGCCCGCCGCTGACGGCCCACCTGAATCGCGGTTACAGCCCGCCCGGCAATGAGTTTGGCCAGTTTTTCGTCGTCTGCGTCAAATCCACCCGACTTCTTGTTCAGGAGCTCCAGGGCCCCAATGCGCTCGCCACCGAGGGACAAAGGCACGGCCAGGATATTTCGAATCGGGAAATCCAGATCTTTTCCAATAGACTTCAGATGCCTTGGATCACGCTCTGGCTCATTGATCAGAGCCGAGTTGCCATGCTCCGCCACCCAACCCACGACGCCCGCCCCCCGCGGAAGCTGCAAATGCTTGACGGCTTCTTCCTTCTCTCCCACCGCGGCAGCAAAGGTTAAATCCCCTGTCTCTTCCGTCACCTGGAGAACGCTGCCGGCTTCACAGCCGACCGCATCCACCACCTGATGCAGCAAACGAGTCAAGATATCCTCAGCCCGCAGAGCACTACCGATCTCCGCTTCAAGCCGAAGCAAAATCTCCTGCTCATGCACTCGCCGCGCCAAAGCTTCCTGGGCCTCGACGAGCTCTAAGTTCTTGTCCAACACGCTCAACACCAGCTGGGCGTTCTCAATGGCAACGGAGACCTGGGATGAGATGGCCTCCAGCATCTTCTCGTCGTCGACACTGAAGTACCCGTCCTTCTTGTTCAAGGCCTGCAATACGCCCAACACATCTCCGCTTTTTCCCCGCAAAGGAATACAGATCAGGCTACGGGTCTTGTAGCCGCTCTCAAGGTCCACTTCCGGATTAAAGCGCTCATCCTTGTATGCGTCCCGCAGGTTGATGGATTTGCCGTTCTGGGCCACCCAACCGGCCACCCCCCTGCCGAGCGGCATTCGAATTTCCTTTACGGACTGACCCTGGGCCACCTTGGACCAAATCTCTTTGCGCTTACCGTCGACCAAAAACAAAGTGGTCCTGTCCGCCTCCAGCAGTTCGGTCACCCGCTCGACCACCAGGCGCAACAGTTCGTCCAAATCGTGGACCGCGGTCAAGCTTCGACCCAGCTCGATCATGGCCTGGACGTGCCGTTCAGCCCTGGTTGCACTCGCTTGTGTTGCCATGCGATCCCGCCCTTCGCTCAGTGAACCTCATCCCAGCTTAGACCCACATGCACGTCGACCACCAGAGGTACTTCGAGTTGCACGCCATGCTCCATCTTCTCGCGAACAAGGTTTTCCAGCAAGTCCAGCTCATCGTCAGGCACCTCGAACATGAGCTCATCGTGAACCTGCAAGATCATGCGACTCCGCATCCCTTGCTCGCTCAAAGCCTGATGGATATCCACCATGGCTCGCTTGATGATATCCGCCGCCGTACCCTGAATGGGCGTGTTCTGGGCCATGCGCTCGGCGTTGCTGCGCACGTTGAAATTGCGACTCGACAGATTGGGCAAAAACCGCCTGCGGCCGAACAAAGTGGTCACCAGACCCTCTTGTCTTGCCTGCTCGTGAATCTTGGCAATCCAAGTTGAGACGCCCGCATGGCGTTCGAGATAAGTATCGATGATCTCCTTGGCCTCCCCATGAGAAACGCCAAGTTGCCGGGCCAAGGCAAAAGGTCCTTGACCATACAAAATGCCGAAATTGACCGCCTTGGCCCGGGTGCGCATGTCGGAAGACACCTGCTCCACCGGCACATCGAAAATGCGAGCGGCGGTTCGGGCATGTACATCCTCTCCGTCCTGGAAGGCTTTTCGTAAATTTTGATCTCCGGTCACATGCGCCAAAATGCGCAACTCGACCTGACTGTAGTCGGCGCTGAGCAATTTGTGTCCAGGGGGCACTATGAAAGCCTTGCGAATCCGCCGTCCCAACTCGGTGCGCACGGGGATATTCTGCAGGTTGGGGTCCGAAGAAGACAAACGCCCGGTGGCCGCCACGGTCTGGTGAAAGCGACTGTGAATACGCCCGGTCTCCGGGTTGATCATGCCCGGCAAGACATCGGCGTATGTAGATTTCAGCTTGGCCACTTGCCGAAAAGCCAATATCTCAGCGGGCAAGGGGTGCTCGAAAGCCAAGATCTCCAATACACTCTGGTCCGTTGATGGCCCGGATTTTGTCTTCTTCTGCACGGGCAAGCCCAGTTCTTCGAAGAGAATCACCCTCAGTTGGCTTGGTGAATTGATATTAAACGCGTGCCCGGCCAACTCGTGAATGCGCTGCTCCATCCGAACAAGCTCCGAACCCAGCTCCGTCGAAAGCTCGGTCAAACTTCGGGCATCGACCAAAAACCCCGCCTCCTCCATGTTGATCAGCACCCGCAACAAGGGCAATTCGAGTCCCTGCATCAACTCACCCAGCCCGGCCTCCTCTACCTGGGGTCCCAACTTCTCACAAAGACGAAAGGTCACATCCGCATCTTCCGCGGCATAGGCCGTGGCCTTATCCAAAGGCACCTCGGCGAAAGTCACCTGTTGCTTGCCCTTGCCGGTCACGTCTTTGTATTTAATGGTGTCGTGGCCCAGGAGTTCTTGAGCCAAATGGTCCAGACCATGGCTACGGCGCCCCGGATCAAGCAGATAGGACTGCAGCATGGAGTCGGCCGCGATGCGCCCCAGCTCAAGCCCATGTCGCCTCAGGATGAGGGCATCAAACTTGATATTCTGGCCCCAGATCTCCACACCATCGGGTCCGAAGACCCCTGACAGCTCTTTTAAGACCACCTGAAGATCGAGTTGCGTGGGCGTCCCTTCTCCCTCGTGGGCCACGGGCAAATAGGCGGCCTGGCCCTCGGCCACACAAAAACTCATGCCCACGATTTGGGCTTGCATGGGATCCAGTGAATCGGTTTCCAGATCCAAGGCGCATCGCCCCGCCCCGCGAATACGCTCCACCCATGCCGCCAATTGCTTAAGGTCCAGCAAGGTTTCGTAATGATCCGTGTCGATGCTGCGAACAGCCACCTGACTGCGCCTCAAAGCAGAAAATTCCATCTCGACAAAAAAAGCATCGAGCTTTTCCTCATCGGGGGGAGACAAGCGCAGGTCGTCCAAGGACAGCGCCATGTCCACATCCCGCTTGATGGCAGCCAACTTCCGCGACAAACGCGCCGAGTCCGCCTGTTCGATAAGCCGCTCTTTGAGCTTGGATTTCTTCATGCCGTCGGCGGCGGCTAAGACGCTCTCCAAGTCCCCATGTTCCACAAGCAGCTTGGCCGCGGTCTTCGGCCCCACTCCATGGATGCCGGGAATATTGTCCGAGCTGTCACCCATCAGGGCCAAGAGGTCCACCACCTGCTCGGGTTTCACCCCCATTTTCTCGAAAACACCATCAGCGTCATAGCGCTTGCCCTTCATGGGATCCAAAAGCACCACCCCCGGCCCCACCAACTGCATCATGTCCTTGTCGCCGCTGACGATGACCACCTCTTGGCCAGCCTCCCTCGCGCGATCGGTAAGAGTGCCGATGAGATCGTCGGCTTCAAAGCCCACAAGCTCCACCTGAGGCAAATTCAAGGCCTCCACGGCCCGGCGCACCAAGGGACGCTGAGGCACCAACTCTTCCGGCGTCGGCGGCCGATTGGCCTTGTATTCAGGATAAATCTCATGCCGAAAAGTCGGCCCGGGCGCATCGAAAACCACCACCAAATTTTCCGGTTGTTCCTCATCCAAAAGCTTGAGCAGCATCCGGGTCACGCCGAACACGGCGTTGGTGGGCGTACCGCTCGAGTTGGACAACTGGGCGATACCAAAAAAAGCGCGGTAGATATAGCCGCTTCCATCAATCAGGTAACAGGGAGAAGAAGAGTCCATGAGAGCAAGGTACTTTTGTGCACGCCCCGAAGTCAATCCCAGCCGGTTGTTCGTCCACCCGGATGCGTCCATCCCGGATGCGTCCACCCCGGCATCCATCACGCCCCTCTGTGCCGGGACACGTACACCCCGGAAGAACCTCATCGCCTATCGGCTCGAGAACCTTTCGGGGCTCTTAGTTGCGGCAGGGTTCATCCCGGGCCTCGCCCCGATGCGCCGTTCACCTTCGGGATCACCGCCCCCATGCGCCGTCCACCTTCGCGATTCGCTCCCATGCGCCGTTCACCCCCAATGTTCGCCAATTGACGTCCCGGGCGGGGATAAACCCCGCCCCTACGGATTTTCGGAGGTTCACCCCCGCGATTCGCCCCCCCGTTCGCTGATTACCACCTGCGGCAATAATCACCAGGGCCTACCGCTTTACTCCAAGCTTGTGTAGACTAGAGCCATTGTGTGCAGAGGGAGATAAACATGAAAAAAGCGTTCCTACTCGTGTTGGCGATTTCCTGGATGGCCGGTTGTGGCGGCGGTGAACTGGAATCCTGGGGCTGCACCGGCGATGACGAATGCAAACATGGCCGGGTCTGTATCGATGGCCGCTGCGAAGATGCCTCCAGCGTTTGCACGAGCGATGACGACTGCCCCGCGGGTCAGAGTTGCTTTCAGTCCATCTGCAAAGTCTGCGATGGAGACGCCGATGGGGTCTTTGGCCCAGCTTGCAACGGTGCCGACTGCGATGACCAACATGGCGGTGTCCACCCGGGCGCGGACGAGCTTTGCGGCGATCAACTGGACAACGACTGCGACGGCGTCACCGATCCCGCCGCCCTTTGTGATGATCTCTGCGCACTCATTGACTGCCCCGACGGCATGGCCTGTGATCCGAGCACCGGAGAATGCGTGCCCATCTGCGCCGAGCAATGCCAGGGCAAGGAATGCGGCCCTGACGGTTGTGGCGGTTCTTGCGGCCTTTGTCCCACCGGGGAATTTTGCAACCGACAAGGACTGTGTGAAAGCGGCTGCGTGGACGCATGCGCGGCGGGCAGCAGATCCTGCATCGGCAACGCAGTGGTCACCTGCGCCGACGAAAACGGGGATGGCTGCACCGAATGGTCCGAGCCCCAAGCCTGTGCCCCCGAACAAGTTTGCACAGACGGTGCCTGTGAATCCTGCACCCCAAATTGCGCAGGCTTAGAATGCGGCTCGGACGGCTGCGGTGGAAGCTGCGGGGGCTGCGATCCGGATGAACACTGTGAAGCAGGCCGCTGCGTTTCGGGTTGTTTCGATGAATGCGAATGGGGCGACAGCTACTGCCTGGATGCCTACTCATTTTCCGAATGTGGCTTTTTCGACCAGGATCTCTGTCTTGAGTATGGTCCGCCCGTCTGGTGCGATGAGGATTCTCCCTGCGACCCCGAGCTGGGACGCTGCCGAGGGACCTGTTGGGATGAATGCGAATGGGGCATGAGCTTCTGCATGGACAACTATAGCTTCCAGGAATGCGCCGACTTCGACGGCGATGGCTGTGCCGAACTGGGACCGGTCCAGCTCTGTCCGGAGAGCGAGCCCTGTAACCGCATGACGGGCCGCTGCGAGGGCGGATGCTGGGACGAATGTTTCTGGGGCGAGAGCTTCTGCGTCGATGAACAAGGCTACATGGAATGCGGCGATTGGGACAACGACGAGTGCCTGGAACTCGGCCCCTACCAGTCTTGTGGACCCGATAACTTCTGCGACTGGGAGACAGGGCGGTGTTATGGGGGATGCAGGGACGAATGCGAGATCTGGGAGCGCTACTGCCTGGATTATTGGTTTTACGTGGAATGCGGCAACTTCGACTACGACCCCTGCCTGGAGTTTGGCGAGCCCATGGAATGCCCGCCGGAACTGCCTTGCGACTGGAACACCGGCTTCTGCGGTGGGTGCCTCCCCTTGAGCTGCTCTGACATGGGCTTTGAATGCGGATGGCAGGACGACGGCTGTGGCGGCGGTCAATACTGCGGAGACTGTCAACCTGGAGAAATATGCACCCGCAACGGACAGTGCCGGGCTGATGGAACCCACGATGGAGCGGGAGAACCCTGCGATTGGTACAACGGCTGCCCGGACGACTGGAACGCCGCATACATCTGCGTTGAAACACCTGGCGACTGGCAGGGCTTCTGCTCTTTCCCTTGCGACAACAACGCAGACTGCGCCCTGGAATTCCCTGGAGGCTGCTGTGAAGAACTCGCCCCGGATCACAAGGTATGCCTCTTCGGAGAGTATTGTAACAGCAACTGGCCTGGATACTTAGAGGACTGCTCGGACACCATGATGTGCCAACCAGACATGCTCTGCATCGACATCGAGGGCCAGGGTCGAAGCATCTGCATGCTCACCTGCGATACAAGCGTCAACGTCTGCCCTGAAGGCGGCAACTGCCTTCCCGTGGAAGATGGCGCGGCCGCCGGGATTTGCCTGCCCACCGGCGACGGCGTCTTCGGCGATCCCTGCACCCTGACGGTCGGCTGTCAGGCGGGCCTGGTCTGCATTCGCCTGGACGAAGAACACCAGGGCTTCTGCAACCGCTTGTGCTCGGAATTTTTGCCCTGCCCCAACAGCTTTGACTGCATCCTGGAAGACGGGACAGGAGGCATCTGGTGCGCTGCGATGTGTGAGAACGAGTGGGAATGCGATTTCCTTGGAGATTGGGAGTGTGTGGATGCCTGGGGCGCGGGAATCGGCACCTGTCTTCCCAATTAAGCCTACTTCTTTCGGGACAGGCTAACAGCCAACTCGTCAACACCGTCGACCGTCAGTGGATACATGTCGAAAACCTGTTCAACGATCAAGACGCTGGGTGCCTGCCACATATTGCGGCGCATCGGGTTCAACCACGCGCTGTGCCGAAAATGCTCAGTCAAACGACGCAGGTGGGTCACGCCGGGCTCTTCGTTGCGCTCACTCCAATCGATGGAACCGTAGCGATCCAGCAGTTCGCCTGGATACATGTATGCATCACCCACCATCACCAGGCGCGCATCCCTGTCGAAACGACGGAAAAGGTCATCGAGGGGGACGGACTCGTAGAACGACGTATCACGGTAAATTTTGTCGTAAACACAGTTATGGAAAAAATAGCACTCAAAGCGCTTGAAGTGCTGGGCGGCGTGGGCCGCCGAGAACAACAAGTCCACCAATCGCCGGTATGGCTCCATGGAGCCGCCCACGTCCATGGCCAAAATCAAAGACAGGTTATTGGCCCGTGGCGGTCTGAACACCAAATCCAAGTCACCCGCCTGACGAGCGGTGGCGTCGATGGTGGCGTCCACATCCAGTTCATCCGCCCGGCCTGCTCGTTTCAGGGCCCTCAGCTTCTTCAGTGCCACGCCGAGCAAACGGGTGTCCAAGACCTGATCTCGCCGATGTTCTCGAAAACGTCTCTCAGCCGCCACCTGCACGGCAGAGCCCAGGCGCCCCTGCCCACCCACGCGTATCCCTCCAGGGTGATAACCGCTGTGCCCGAAAGGAGAGGTGCCCCCCGTCCCCACCCAACGGTTGCCTCCATCGTGTCTGCCGTCCTGCTCGGCAAGACGTTTCTCAAGCTCTGCCCGCAACGCTTCGACGTCCACTGAGTCCAAAAGCCGGCGCATGGCGGGATCGACGGCATAAGGTTCGATGCCTTGCTCCAACCATTCCATCACCTGTTCTTCGATGTTCGGCAGAAACTCAGCCACACCCTTAAAGTGCTGAGCGAAACACTGATCAAAATCATCCAGCTCGCTCTCATCCTTGACCAGGATGCTCCGCGACAAAGAATAAAAACCCATCAGAGACGAGCCATGAAGACCCTTGACCAAGCCTTCCAGCAGGGTCATCCATTGCTGAGGCGTCACGCGCAAACCGCGTTCTCGTAAGCGATAGAAAAAGCCCAAAAACATCAGCGCCCCAAAAGCCCCCGACCACTGCGATTCGACCCGCGCGCCACAACGTCCAAATCCTCGGGTTTTTTGATCATGGCACCAAGAAAGGGAATCTCCCGGTTCAGCTCTTTGTGGCTGATGCCTGCGGCAAGCAAGGCCCCGATCCAGTCGATGAGCTCGGAGGTTGAGGGAAGTTTTCGCAATCCGTGGAGTTCCCTCAGCCAATAGAACTTCTCCAAACATTGTTTCAACAACTTCTCATTCAGCTTGGGGTGGTGAACAGCCACGATCTCAGCCATCCGAGCAGCATCCGGGAACTGGATGTAATGAAAAATGCAACGCCGCAAAAAAGCATCAGGCAGTTCCTTCTCTGCGTTTGAAGTGATGATAACCACGGGCCGCTGCTTGGCCTGGTGCACATCTCCGGTCTCCGCCACCCGAAACTCCATGACGTCCAACTCATGGAGCAGATCATTCGGAAACTCTAAATCGGCCTTGTCGATCTCGTCGATGAGCAGCACCACCTGCTCGTCGACGGTCAGAGCCTCGCCGAGGGGGCCAAACCGAATGTACTGCCGAATGTCCGAAACATCCTTGTCGCCAAAACGACTGTCCTGCAGTCGCTGCACCGTGTCGTAGACATACAAACCCTCGACGGCCTTGGAAGTGGACTTGACGTTCCAGCTAAGAAGCGGCAAGCCGAGTTGCTCGGCCACGGCATGGGCCAAAAGCGTCTTGCCAGTACCAGGCTCACCCTTGATCAACAAGGGCCGCCCAAGTGCGACGGCCACATTGACCGCATGCCGCAACTCGGGTGAAGTGATGTATCGTGAGGTTCCTGAAAAGCGCTCAAACTCTGTCATCATGAGGTCTCCTCGCTCAACTCCTATCACAGCCCAGACCGGAGGTACAAGCTGCCGACCCTCGGTATGCCGAAAAGTATCGGTATAGGCATATAATGTGCCTCTTTTGTCTCATTACGGCAAATACTCATTGCCAAAATGAGTCATTAGAGGTATTTTATATGCCTATATGGAGGCAATTCGGAAACCATGAAACCAAGCACCTTCTTCGGTCGCCATCCAGTGTTCAGATTTGACGAATTCCGGGCTGCCTACCTTGCCAAGGGCACCCGCAGCGCCCAAACAGCGGCCTCCATATTGAAGCAGCATGTGGCTGCGGGTCGTCTTATCAACGTACGCAGAGGGCTTTATGCATGCCTTCCCCCAGGTGCTGATCCGACAAGCTTTCGGGTGGACCCATACCTGCTGGCAAGCCGAGTCTCCAAAAACTCGATCCTTGCATACCACAGCGCCCTCGAACTACTCGGCAAGGCTCATTCGCTTTCCAACCGAATTACCTACCTCACCAAGCGACGGGTCAAGCCTTTCGAGTTTCAGGGGATCCAATTCCTCGCCGTGCTGGTTCCGGCAGCCCTACGAAATTCTTCCGATTCGGGCGGAGGCCTGATAGACGAACGTCGCCTCGGCCTCGCCCTGAGCGTGACCGGTTACGAACGCACGATGGTCGATGTGCTCCATTCACCGCGCTACGGCGGCGGCTGGGAAGAGATATGGCGCTCGCTCGAGGCGATCGAGTTCGTCGATCTGGACTTTGTCGTCGACTATGTGCTCCGACTCGGCTCTGCGCTTACGGTGGCACGCGTCGGCTTTTTCCTCGAGCAGCACCGGGACGAACTCCTGGTCGAAGATCGGCACCTCAAAACCTTGCAGGCCAATGTTCCGTCCCGGCCGAGCTACTTCGACCGGCGGCACCGCAAAGGAGGCAAGCTCCTCTCCCGCTGGAATCTGATCATCCCAAACAAAGTGCTCACGCGTGCATGGGCGGAGGTCTCGTGAAGTTCAGTGCCGAGGAGATTCAAGCTCATGCCGCCGCGCTCGACTTTCGTCCCGACTCCCTGGAAAAAGTGTTCTGCCTGTTGAGCCTGCTGGAAGCGCTTCGGTCGCACGCCTTCCTTCGCCCCCGCATCGCGCTCAAAGGAGGCACCGCGCTGAATCTCTTCCTTTTCGACTTGCCACGCTTGTCGGTGGACATCGATCTCAACTATATCGGATCGGCCGAGCGCGACGAGATGCTTGCGGAGAGACCCAAGGTCGAACATGCCATCCAGGCTGTCTGTTCTCGGGAGCGCCTGGCGGTTAAGCGCATCCCAGGGGGTCACGCCGGCGGCAAATGGCGCCTGTCTTTCACGAATGCGGCAGGCTCGCTTGACAAGCTTGAGGTGGATTTGAACTTTATGTTTCGATTACCCCTGTGGCCGATTTCATTCCTGGACTCGAAACCCCTGGGCCCTGCCGTTGCGAAACAGATCGCCGTCGTGGATCGACATGAACTCGCCGCTGGCAAACTCGCTGCCCTCTGTTCGCGAAATGCCAGCCGAGATATCTTCGATGCACGTGAATTGCTCAAGCGGCCCGATCTGGATCAGGGCAAGCTCCGCCTTGCATTCGTCGTTTTCGGTGGTCTGAACCGCAAGGACTGGCGGACCGTTCGCATCGATGACATCACAGCAGATCCAAACGAGTTCAGAAATGAACTTGTACCCATGCTGCGCGCTGCCTTTCGCCCAAAGGACGGCGAGCTCAAAAACTGGTCAGAAACCTTGCTGCGTGAAACGCGGGAGCTGATGACCCTGGTACTCCCGCTAAACTCACGGGAGCTCGAATTCATCGGCCGACTCAACGACGCCGGCGACATCGTGCCGGAGATGATCACCGACGACCCCCGGATGCAGGCGACGATTCTAAAACACCCCGGTTTGCGATGGAAAGCGCTCAACGCAAAGAAACAGACAAGCTGACCCCTGGCACTTCTTGCCTGGAGCGGCCCCAGGACCTATCGTCGACCCAGGAGGAAAAAGCAATGCGCAAACATGTGGTGGGCGTGATGGGCGGAAGCGAGGCCACGGAAGAAGACAAGAAGATGGCCGAGGAACTTGGGGCGCGAATCGCCAAACGCGGCTGGGTCTTGCTGACCGGAGGCCGACCCATGGGCATCATGCAGGCGGCCAGCAAAGGGGCCTCCGAGGCAGGTGGTCTTGTGGTCGGCGTGCTCTACGGTGCCGAGCCCAACGAAGCAAACGCCTATGTGGACATCGCCATCGCAACAGACATGGCCGACGCCCGAAACCTGATCAACGTCTTGAGTTCCGACGTGGTCGTCGCCTGCCCCGGCTCCACCGGCACCCTCTGCGAAGTCGCCCTGGCCGCCAAGCGCAGCAAACCCCTGGTGCTGCTGGGATTCGATGCCGGCCCCAAAGTACCGACGGGACCAAGAGTCGCCAAAGTACAATCAGCCGCCGAAGCAGAAGTGCAAATCGCTTCCTTCCTGAATTCCTGAGCCAGAAGACATGGGGGGGGCTTGCGGACTCAGGCCAGCTCTGCTTTACTAAGTTTGGGGGAAGGAGGATTTAGCGTGGATAAGCCCAAAATCGATCGCGACAAGATTCATCGACCCAATGAAACCCAGCCGCCCTCCAACGACAGTCACATCCGCCAAGTCGACGAAGTCGTGATCCAGGTAACCCAGGCTTTCTGCCCCAAGGGTCACAACCTGGTCCGAAACGAAGACATTCACTACTATGGCGAAATGGGCATCAGCCTCTGGGTGTCGGATGGGGAAAAAGAAGGCGAAGTCGTGCTGAGCCCCTTTCATGGCGAGCACAACCGCAAGGGCATGATCGATTTTGCCGATGGGACCAAGCTGCAGATTTCTTGCCCTGTATGCCGGGCCCCGTTGCCCAGGATTTCCAAGTGCACCTGCGAGACCGGTGAACTGTTTGGTATCTACATGACCAAAGACTGTTCGGACGCCAACATGGTGGCCTTGTGCAACATCTGGGGATGTCACCGGTCCAAGGTATACGATCAAGCCGAGTTGCTGTCCGCTTACATGGAAGAGTGAGAAGCTTGTCCCACCTCCCTGATTCCAGCCGGACGACATCCTCAAGCCGAGACATGGAAGCAAACAAGGTCGACCTGCTGTTGGTGGGTGCCTTGGCCCGTGATGAAGACGTGGTGGCAGGCTTGACCGAACATCGCATCGGGGGTGCCGTTTACTTCGGATCCTACGCGGCCCAAGCCGCGGGTGCCCGAACCAGCCTCTGGACCGCCATCTCCGAAGCGGATCGCAAGCTGCTCGACCCGCTTCGGCAGGACGGCATCGGTGTACACATCTGCGACTCCCCTCACACCGCCGGCATCCGTAACATTTACGAAAGCGCCGACAGGGACCGTCGCCAGTGCCAGCTCATCTCACGCGCCCGACCCCTGACCGCGGAAGAAATGCCCGACACTTCGGCCCGCATCATCCACGTTTGCCCCCTGATGGCGGGCGAAGTCGAAGAAAGCGTCTTTTCCGCCGCTGCATCCCGTGCACAGCTTTCTTTGGATGCCCAGGGCGTCGTGAGAAAGGTTCGAGGCGATCAACTGGTCTTCGAGGCTTGGACCGGACAGGAGCGCCTGCTGCCCCTGGTACACTTTCTCAAATGCGACACCGCGGAGGCAGAATTCATGACGGGCCTGACCAGGCCGGATGATGCCGCCCGGGCCTTGGCGGATCAAGGTGCCCAGGAGGTGCTCGTCACACGTCCGGATGGGGTGAGCCTCTGGGCCGACGGTCGAATATGGCATGCGCCCTTTACGCATCGAGGCCTCGAAGGACGAACCGGCCGCGGAGACACCTGCATGTCGTCCTACCTGGCCCGTCGCTTAAACCACGAGCCGGAAGCAGCCCTGCGCTTCGCCGCGGCCCTGACCAGCATCAAAATGGAAACACCAGGCCCCTTTCGCGGCGATCTAAAGGCCGTACAAAAACGCATGGCCCAAATGCCCTGAGTTCGATCATCACTTGCGCTCGAGCAAAGAATACCAACCCTTGGTCCTGTCTTGAACCTGCCGGACGACCTTGAACTCCTGACGCAGCCATCGTGCAAAGGCCGGCAAACGAGCAAACTTACCAAAGCGCCATCGAACTCGCCCGTCACGTAACCGCTGCACACGCCCCGAAACCAATACAAACTTGAGATCCGCCCGATCAATTTCGGAAATTAGTTTCTCGGGCGGGGTGATGCCGGTGGTGAAACGCATCGTGTTGCTGTCCGCTTCGTCTCCCGCCAGGCGCCGCCCCGCCAAGAGAGCCACCAAGCCCGCCGTAGAAGAATCACCGTACAAGGTATGCTCAGGCCGGCTGTGGTCTCGCACATGGGCGGCCAACTCCTCGGCCGCCCCCAGGTAGCGACTCTCATGGTAGAGCACTTCCTGAACCGTACCATAGGCCTGGTACGCCTCCGCCATATCGTCCCAGCAACAGGCCCGCATCAAGGGGTTGATCATCGGCAAGGGAGAATCCGACCACCGCATCGGCTTGTCCATGCTGCGCACATATTTGGGTAACAGGGCCCTCTGCATTGGCACCCGAACCGCACCGGCCAATGCGACGAACAAAACAACAACGGCCAACACAAAGCCTGCTTCCCACCAGGTCTTGTCCCGACTGCCTCGACGTCGAATCAATCCAACTACGTGCTGCCCCCCACGGGTCGCGACCAGACCTGCACAGCAAGCCATGGCAGGAAAAAACAACAAAAAATAGAAAGGAAAAACCCTGGGCAGGTTGGCGATGAAAAGAATGTAACCCAAAGACCACATCGCCCCGACCCGCATTAAGCTCAAAACGCCTTCTTGCCAAAGCTGCAGTCGTGCCCAACGCCAAACACGTTGCCAAATCGCTCCTTCGCCGGTCGTGTTTCCCTCGGGGCTGGCCAGACCCGAACCCTTCGACAGACGCCCATCAAGCCAAGCCATCACAGGCGAAAGCAAAAGACCCAGAAATAGAATAAAATTATCCCCAAAGACCCGCACAAACATGGCGCGGGAGACCCCCTCCTTGACCGGCTTGAGGAAATGATACAAGTAGACACCGTCCCAATAGGCGCCGCCACCCAATGCGAGGCCCAAACCCTGGATGGCGAGCCAAGGCACGATGAAACCAGCAAAATAGCGCAAAGCATCTTTGGGATCACGCAGCAGCGCAAGCAAGGCGGCCATGACGGCCGCGGGCAGGACGTAGTTGCCCGTACCCACCCCCAGGGCAAAAAACAGGCCGGCCAACAAGGGCCGTGTCTTCAAACCAAGCAAGGCCCAGAGCCCCGCGCAAATCCACATCACCGACAGATTGATGCCCGTCCAATGGGACGAAGCTCTGAGAAGAGAAAAAGCCCCCAGGTAAAAAAGAACAGTCAGCAGTGCCGACACGCGACCGGCCCGACCCCAGACAAGCCTGAACAGGAAAAAAGCGCCCAGCAAACTGGCGAGGATGGGCAATATGCGCGCCGTCACCGGACCGAAGCCAAACAAGGCAAAAAGACCAACCCCTGGCAACAAATGGAGGGGGGGATGGGCAAAGAAATAGTCCCCGTAAGGCAAAGCCCCATGCTCGGCGGTCGCCCAGGCCATATAGAAATAGACGTTCTCGTCACCCACCTGCCAATGAAAGGCGTAGCTCTTCAAGGCCAAGAACCCCAGTGCAACGAACGAAAACCCAAGCCAGGTTGCAGCATCACGCCAGTCGATGCGGACCTGCGATCTGGGATTCTTCTCAGCGGCCGTTTCCATGGCACCATCATCGAACTCCCCGAGGGACCCTGTCAACGTCTCCATATGCTTGACAGCACAAGCCCTACAACCTACGGTGAAGACTAATTTTTGCTGTGCCCGCCTTCGTGAAATCTGGGGCCTTGGGGCGGGCGCACCCCAGGCTTTTCAATCATTTGCCGTATCGTGGAGGTTGGATGCGCCACATTGTTATCCTTTTTCTTCTCGGCAGCCTGTCGTTTCAGGCCAAGGCTCTGCCCCAAGAAAACGACACAGGACAAAAAGCACAAAGCGAGCCCCTCGGTCTTGACGATTTGCTTGAAGCAGCCCTGGCTCACGACGGTCGTTTACTCGCGGCCCATGCCGGGCTGGAAGTGTACCGCGCAAAGTACAACCAAGCCTGGTGGGCCTGGTTTCCCCGAGGCAAAATTGAAGCCGTCTTCGGCGGCCCCGTGGGTGCACGCAGACTGGACTGTCCGGATGATGAGAACTGCGTTCGACTCGAGCACGACTGGCGTCCCGGTTCCTTTGATTTCGGCGAGGCCAGCTACGCCGTGGGTGGCAAGCTGGAGGCGGCCATGCCTCTGTATACCTTCGGCAAAATCGACGAGGCCAAAAGGGCTGCGCGTGCCGGTGTTCGGGCAGGCAAAGCGGACATCCGACGCGCCAGGCAAGAGGTGGCCCTGGAGGTCCGCCGGGCCTGGTACGGCGGGCTCCTGGCTCAGCTTTCGATCGAGGTACTGGAAGACGGCGAGAAGAAAATCAAAGACGCGGAGAAAAAACTCACCAAGATGCTGGATGCGCTGAACGAAGACGTGACCGACAAAGACTTGTTCAAGCTGCGCTACTACGCCAGCGAAATCCGCAAGATGCTCATCCAGGCAAAACAGGGCCGAAACCTCTCCTTGGCTGCCCTGCGTTTTCTCACGGGCATCGAGACCCTTGGTCAAGGCAAACAGTTGGCTGAATCCGAACTGACAGCGCCCGAAATCAAATTCCTGAAACGATCCGAGTACCTCAAGCAGGCGGCCCAACACAGGCCGGAGATGCTCATGATGGAGGCAGCCCTGGAAGCCTCCCGCGCCAAGGTGGAGATAGAAAAAGCCTATTTCTACCCTGATTTCTTTTTGGCGGGATTCGTCAAGGGCTCTTACTCGCCAGTGCACGATTACATTGAAAACCCCCTGCTCAACAACGGCTACACCAATTACGACGCAGGCCTGACCTTGGGTTTTCGCCTGGGCTTGGACATCCCACAAAAAATCGCCAGGCTCGATCAAGCACAGGCCGAGCTGGTTCGCCTGGAGGCCAGGGTCAATCAGGCCAAACATGCGGCAGGACTTGAGTTGGACAAGCGCCTGGGCGACCTACAGGCCGCCTTGGATAATCAGAAAGTCATCAAGAAGGGTCGCCGGGCCGCCAAAGCCTGGATGCGCAGCAATCTCATGAGTTATGGTGTGGGCATTTCCAACACCAAGGACTTGCTGGACTCCTTGGTCGCCTACTCCAAATCCCGCATCGAAATGGCCAAAGCGACCCACGACACCCTTTTGGCCCATGACCGACTGGAAGCCACCCTGGGTACCGATCTGTCTCGATCCCAAAAACCTTGAATCACTTCAGGGTCACAGGCGTCCAAACCCTTGAAGACACCCTGTGAAGGAGAAGCAACCATGCGCTATCCATCAAAATTCTGGGCTCTTGGAGTGGCACTTGTGATGTGGCTCACAACTTCGACAGCCCTGGCCGCCCCTGGTCCGAAACAGGTCATTCGCGAGGGCGCGGACAGGATCAAAAAAGTCCTGAAGAAAAAAACAACCAAGGGCAGCAAAGCTCGGGAGGTTCAAAAAACGGATCTCAGGACCGCTGTTGAAGGATTCTTAGACTACAAAGAACTGGGTCGCCGGGCCTTGGGGCCCCACTGGAAAGATCGCAGCCCCGAAGAACAGGAAGACTTCTATCAACTGCTACGCGATCTAATCGAATCCTCATACGAAGGGGCCATCCGCTCCAACGCTGACTTCGAGCTAAGAATCGAAGACGAAGAAATCGATGAGGAGCAGGCCAAAGCCTCCATCATGGCCGTAGCAAGCGGCAAAGATGCCAAGGGAAAAACAGTGGCAGAGGACCTGACCTTTCATCTTTTCCTAAAGAACAGAAAGTGGATGATCTACGATGTGGAATTCGGCGACGTGAGCCTGGTCAGGCACTATCGAGGCGAGTTTAACCGAAAAATCAAAAAAGAATCTTATGCCGCGTTAATCGCCACCATGAAAAAGAAGTTAGCAGAAGTGCGTAAAGGGAAGGCTCAAGGAAAAATCAAACTCTAGTTACATGTCCATCTTCTGCTTCTTCAGCATGGCCTCTTTGTAAGGCAAGCTCGCTGGCCTTGTGATACGCTTGACGTCTTCAAGCACAGCCGCGGCCTTTCCCTTTCGCCCCTGATCGATGAATCGCTGGGCCTGCTTAATGGCGTCGCGGGCGACCTCCTCAAGCTTGATCATACCGGTTTCGCAGGCCCCTTCATCTGGACTGAATTTGAGGCAGTCTTTCCACTTCTTAAACGCCCTGAAGTATTTATATCGAGCAAATAGATCTGCTGCCTCACGGTTGAGATTCCCAGCCAGCTGCTTGCCGATATCTTCCCGATAGAAACTGATCAGGCCATCCGGGATGAACTTGGCGTCGGTGTCCAAGGCAATCTCCAGTTGCTTGCGCGCTTCCTTGTATCGCCCTCGCATCAAATAGGTAATCCCCTGGTTGTACTTGCCCTTGACGACTCGCAGCATGTTGTCTAACTCGCGTGCTTGCTGCACCAATTTCGGGCGGCGCGACAAGGCCTTGATCCGCTGCAAATCATGAATGGCGTTTTCGATCTTGCCCCCAAAATACTTCATCAACGCATTGGATATCTTGGCACGCGGATATCGCTTCTTTATTTCGGTCTCAGGATCCAAATCGACCGCCATGTCCACCACGCGATCACACTCGAAAGGAATCGGCTTGAATCTCGTTGGGAAACGGCGAGATCGCATGGCCTTCTCGACCTTTTTGACCCACCTATTAAAAACTTTTCGGTCACAAGGATCCAAATCCATGTAGGCCCGAAGATGTTTATGGGCCTTTTTCCAATGCCGACCATTGGTGAAACCCTTGAATTCGCGCATATGGAAAGTCAGGAGAACGGTGGTGCATTCCTCAATCTTGGGCCGAGCGATCTTTTGGTAGGCGCTGGTCTTTTCAATGGCCAAAAACATCTTTCTGGCCTCGGCCCAGTGGCCCAGATCAAACTCCACCAGCGCATCTTGATATTGATTCTTGACGGCAATCTCTTCTTCGATCTGCTTACGCAATATTCTGCACTCTTTGCAGATGGGAAAAACATCGATGGCGCTATTCACTGATTCCCGGGCGGCTTTCCATTCAAATTGATCCATATTTCTCCGCGCGACACTCAGGAACTGCTCAACCTGAACATCCACGGCGATGTTGCTCCCCCGCGTGGGATCTGCGATGGCAGGGCCCGTCGGACCAACAGGCTTTGCCCCGCATGCCTTGAACCCGCCGATAAGAAGCGCCAGCCCCACGACGCCGGCCACCCCCATCAGGATCATCTTCTTACGCTTTTTTGCTTTCGCGATGCCTGAATCAATAACCCCATATTCAAAACGAAAAACTAAATTTCCGAAGCGCAGTATGTCCCCACTCTTAATCTCACAGGTATCGATGCGCTTGCGGTTGACAAAAGTACCGTTGGAGCTGCGCATATCGAACAGCATAAAGTGGTCATTTTCGACCTTGAGCCTGGCATGCTGCCTTGATATGGAGGCATCGTCGATGACGAGGTACTGAGACGCATCCCGCCCCACGTCATTGTCTCCTTCGCGCAATTCGATTTCCAGGCCGGCCGTCGGCCCCTTCAACCCAACCAACAAAGGAACCGGAATCTCTTCTTCCATCCCGAACTCATCCGAAAGGGAGTCGGAGACGGATCCAAAGATAGAAATCGCGAAAATACCAGCTTCTAATTCCGCCCCCGCCTCAAGCTCGAACACCCCATCCATGGCCTCGCCGTCGATCTCGATGCCACCTCCCTCGCTCAGGTCTTCCACCATCACCCGACCATCTTCCACCCAAATCTTCATATGGTGTCGCGAGACTGAACGGGAGCCGAGAACGAAATCGCTATCCTCTCCACGACCGAAGAGTTTCGGCTCGGATCCTATTTCTACTTCCTTCTCTCGTCCGCTGGAATCAACGATGCTCAACTTCATGATGGGCTCGGATTCTCCTCGATGGATTTGGACGCCCGGGCCGGGCTCATGGATCTGCTACTCTCGAAAAATATCCATGTTGACCGGGATACCGGATCGCTGCAACTCGTCGTAAAACTTGGGAATGAAACCACTGGCCACATACTTGCCCTTCACCTTGTTGTTTTCGTCGAAACCTTCTTGCTTGAAATAGAAAATATCTTGCAAGGTGACGATATCCACCTCCATCCCCGTGACCTCGGAAATGTAAGTGACTCTGCGCGATCCGTCGGAAAAACGAGTCTGCTGGATGATGATGTCCACGGCGGAAGCGATCTGTTCCCGGATAGCGCGGACGGGCAAGTCCATACCCGCCATGAGCACCATGGTCTCTAAGCGAGCCAGGGAATCCCTCGGGGTGTTGGCGTGGGCCGTGGTCAATGATCCGTCGTGACCCGTGTTCATGGCCTGCAACATATCCAAGGCCTCGCCACCACGACACTCGCCGACCACAATGCGATCGGGCCGCATGCGAAGGCAGTTCTTCACCAAATCGCGAATGGTCACCGCACCCTTGCCTTCAATGTTGGCTGGTCGCGATTCGAGTTGCACCCAGTGGTCCTGAAAGATCTGCAATTCGGCCGCATCTTCAACGGTCACGATGCGCTCACCCTCGGGGATGAAGGCAGAAAGACAGTTCAAAGTCGTCGTCTTGCCGGAACCGGTACCGCCCGAGACGATGATATTCTTCCGCGCCTTGACGCACATCTCCATGAATTCAGCCATACCGACGGACATGGTGCCATACTTGATCAACTGATTGATCGACAAAGCGTCGGTCTTGAATTTCCGGATGGTGATGCACGGCCCCTTGAGGGCCAATGGCGGAATGATGGCGTTGACACGGGATCCGTCCTTGAGCCGTGCATCGACCATGGGCGAACTCTCATCGATGCGTCTTCCGATGGGTGCAACAATTCGCTCGACTACACCCAGCACGGCCGCATCCGAAGAGAAGGTCTTGTCGGACAAGACCAGCTTGCCCTCACGCTCGAGATAAATCTGCTTGGAGTGGTTGACCATGATCTCGCTGATGGAGGGATCGGCCAAAAACTCCTCAAGCGGACCAAGACCCAGGGCTTCGTTGAGCACGTCGTTGACCAGGTGCTCCATCTCCACCCAGCCGGGAATCTCACCATCCCCGTCCATCTGCGTGATGATGTCACGAATGGCCCGCTCGGTTTGGTCCCAAAGCTCGTCGTCACCAAGCTTGTCGATATCCATCCGGCGCAAATCCAAGTAATCGATAAGCCTGGAATGCACCTCACGCTGCAGTTCGGCGTATTGCTCAATTTTGGGGTCACGTTTCTTGATCTTCGCCCGGCCTTTTTTCTCCATCTCTGGCTCAGGCTTGGATTTCTTCCCGGATCCCTTCTTGGACGAGGCCTTCCTGGCTTTACGAATCTCCTCGGCGTCCACATTGGTGCCGGACACCTCACCATCTTCATCCTCGCCAAAGGCCTCAAACTCGTCCTCGTAATCATCGTCCAAGTCTTCATCAAACTCGTCGTCGGCCTCATCCAAGTCGAGCCGTCGTTTTACGCCCCGACGGGTCTCTTTGCGTGGAGAACTCTTCTTGGCGGGTGCCGCGTCTTCATCATCGGTCACCTGAATGACAAAATCCCCGATGCGAATCTTGTCATCCTCCCTCACCACCTGGGGCGCTGAGATGCGCTTGTCATTAACGAAAGTCCCATTGGTGGATCGCAGGTCCAAGATGACCATCTTGCCGTCACGCTGGACGATGCGAGCGTGCTTTTTTGAAATATTGCTGCGCGGCAACACAATGTCATTGCCTTGGATGCGGCCAATGATGACCTCATCCTTTTGAAAGGCCCTGTTCTTGGTGGCGCCGCCTTTCTCCGTGATGGACACTGTCAACATGTTACACTCCTGCTCAGGCCCGCCTGGGCTCAATCAAAGATGCCGAAACCAACTTCATCCTTGGCGCGCTTGTAGCGACTCTTGATGTCGGAGATCATCTTCAGGATTTTAGGCGTATCGGGGTTGACGATTCGCGGCGTCACAAAAATACAAAGCTCAGATTTTTTCTCTCGGAAGGATCTGGACTTGAAAAGCTCGCCGATGATGGGGATGTGCCCAAACAAGGGAACCTTGGACAAATCCTTGCCTTCGTTGTGGTGAAACAAGCCGCTGAGCACAATGGTCTGCCCGTGACGAACAGTCACGTTGGTTTCAGCCATGCTCTTGGAAAAACCAGGGAACTCAACACTACCGGCCGTAACGCTCAAGGATTTATCGATGTCGCTGACCTCACTGTAGACGCTCATCTGGATGTTGCCATGCCGATCCGCTGTCGGAGAAATCCGCATGATGATACCAAAAGGCTTGTACTCTACCTTGACAGCCATCGCGGTAATCATGGGAATGGGGATCTCTCCACCGGCCATGAACTCGGCCTTTTCGCCGCTGGCACAGACTAGTTTCGGCTGGGCCAAGACACGCTGATAACCATCGGTGAAAAGCATGCCAAACCCGAACGCACTCATGGCATCGCCATTGGCACCGAAAATCATGTTTCGGCCACCCGCACCGATTATTGTTTCCTGGTAGGTTGCATTGACATTCACATTGCCCTGCAAAGCCAGCGGCCAAGTGATACCGATGTTGTCTTGTCCCTGCTTGGTGATTTCGACGAAGTCCACTTCGACCAAAACCATGCGCTTAATGCCCACAGTCAGGAGGTTATCCACCTGTTCGCCGATGGCCTTGGTGATCATCTCCGCCTTCTGCAGGTCCATCTTGGATTCAACCGAACCCTCTAAGAAGATCTTGGTGCCGACCACGGTGGCATCAACATCCTTCAGGCCCGCAGTCTTGAATGCAACATTCAACTGGTTGGCCACCAGTTTCTTGGCGTTGGGGTTGACCTTGACGAAACTCTTAACCGAAGGATAGAGCTTCACGATCTCCTGCACCCGATTGTAGTCTTCGCTCGTGAAAGCCAGACCATCGAGCACAACCCTGTCACCGATGGGACGAATCGTGATGCCTTCACGATCACCCAGGAGCTTCTTCACCTCCGCCATCAATCCCTTCACGTCCTCTTTGTGGACAACCACGGTGAAGGTCAACGTAGACCGCCCCCGTCGCATAACCATCAGAGTGGTCCGACCGGGTCCAACCGCGAACAGCAAGAATGAATCACCGCCCAGCGGCTTGGCATCCGCGACTTTAGGGTTACCAACAGAAACCCTGGTGGTGCCGGAAAACGACATGCTTCTCTGCTCACCCACCACCATGCGGATGACACGATCATCAGCCCTGGCCTGATTGGACCAAGGGGCCAAAAGGATCCCACCGAAGATCACGAAAAATGCTACTGTCATCAGCCTCTTGACTCTCATGAACTCACTCCTTGAAGATCCGGTTGAAATGACGAACTTTGCCGACCAAAAACGTCCGATGTCCATATTAACGTGAGAGATTCCCGCAGAATTCGAGAAGAGTCAAGGGAAAAGGCGGCGAGATTCAAAATCCCAAAAAGCCATACTTGATTGCAGTCGCCCACATGCCGCCGATGGCGATGGCGACGCCATAAGGCAAAGTAACCTTGGCCACGCTCACTTCGTCACCTTGCTGGTAGAATTGCAACCAAATCCCCTTGGCCGTGGCAAGCACCCGACCCTTGAAAACAACAAGAATCAGAGCAAGAACAGCCCCGACGATGCCGGCGCACATCATCCATGTCAAAGATTGCCGAAACCCGACCATGGCCCCCACAGCCATCATCAATTTGACATCTCCGCCCCCCATGCCCCGACCCCATACCATGAACAAACCAAAAATGAGGAAACAGACACCCAGACCAAATAGCGCCGAACTCAAACCAAGCCCAAACGCCCCTCCCATGCCATAGAAAAAGAAGCGAGCCCCGAGGCCCAGCAACATGGCCGGCAGAGTCAGCCAATCGGGTATCGTGTGCTTGCGGACATCGCTGACCGCAGCGATGCTCACAACCACCAACAAGAGTCCATCAAGAACAAATTCGACAGCAGTCATAGGATCATCAAAATAATTGCATTATCCCCAAAAGGCAAGACTTCAAAAAAAAAATGCAAAAAGGCCAGCTCCAGAGGAGCGAGCCTTTTTGCAAACTAGACAAATTCTGGAATGATCTGGAATGACTCAGCTACCAGCGTTAGCACCCTCGTTGTGCTGACCGAAAGTCGCCAGCGACTCGTGCTGGAAATGCTCCGGACTTGACTCCTTGGTGTTGGTATCCGTTTGTTCATTACCCGCCAAAGCGTTCGCCGAGGTGGCGAACAGCGCACGAATGTTGTCGCCGAACAACGACACAACACCAATGGCCGCGATGGCAATGAGCGCCACGATGATGATGTACTCAGTCATGCCCTGACCACGACGTCCTCTCAATTTCATCAACATAACCAATCTCCTTTCAATTCGTTATTGTTCCCGAAAATAACTCCAAAATCGAAGCTTATGGGCTCTTAGTCTCTGTACCCTTTATACGCCTAGGTCGGAAGACGGTCAATCGGTCAACTGTCGTATAGAGATAAGCGCCTATTAGTAATGGCCTTTTCGGCGAAACACCCAAAAGAATTTTCGAGGTCTTTTCGATTGGACCTCAGAACGCAAACAGCACGCCTGCGTTGGCATGCATGACGCGAACATTCTCGTTCCCATGAAAGAGAATCTTGTACTTGAACTGAGCGAAAAAATCCAAATTTGAAATCATGTTGAAGGATACGCCCAGCAATCCCCCAATATTCAGGGCATGGATGTCGTTAACGGTTGTCAGTCCCGGAACCGCTCCCACATAGAGATCGAGGAAGGCAATGGGGACGATGAACTTGAATGCCAAGGAGATGTCCGTCGCGTTCTGATCCTCAATCTTGTAAAGCTCCGCGGAGGGCGTAATGTGGAAGGTGGAGATCAAAGGAATGTTGACGTAGAAACCCCAGTTGAAACTGGCCTGCCAATCATCCACCTGCACCTCTTGCTTCAAATCATCTCCTTCGGGAAATGCGACCCCCAAGGACACACCCAAACCAATCGAGCGACTGGAGGTAGCCCAAGCGTTCGGCGCACTTAGAAACATCCCGATCAAAAACATAAACACAATTCGTTTCATTGCTTTCTCCTCACAAGAATCGCCCCATGCGATCCGCCAAACCCTGGCATGCTACAAGACCTCAATGCAAGCACCATCGCAACCGTCAATCTAGCGAACCGGTCCAAGCCAACTCCAATGCGATGGCACCCAGGCCACCCAAAACGGCAACTTGCCCAGCCCCCATTTGCCGGGCCGCAGCCATGGCCAAAGGAACAGGATCCGGAGGCAGCGCAAACACAATGGCATCAGGCCCTTCGAACCGAAGCCAAAATCGTTTGTCGCGCCGGGCTTGCGCGATGAAGCCCTGATGATTGGGTTGCTTCTCCGCAAGCACCCAGTGGGCGGAGAACAGCGATGGAATGTGCCGAGCAGCCAACGGGTCCTGACCGGTCGCAATGCGGGTCCAATCCCGATATCGCCCCTCATCCCAAGCCATCATGTAGGTCGGGTCCAATGCCACCAAGTAGTGCTGGTCTGGGGCATGATGAAACAAAAAAGGAAACGAGGTCCACCAAAGCGTGAACACTTGCTCCCCTTTAGATAGGTGATCGCGCAACCAGGCGGCTTCCATCTCGTATCTTGGCCGACTATCTTTTGAGAGGATGTCCTGGGTCCCCAGGCTTGTCCTCAAAATGGAGCCCGAAAGCACCACGGTGAAAGTCATGATGGCCAGCCCCCCCCATACCCGATGTTTCTTCAGCCAGGCTTTCGCATCGAAACCCTGCAACAAATCCTTGGCTGCCGCCGCCATGAACAGGATGGAAAAGGGCACCCAGTACTCGACGAAACGTCGAATGTTCAGAAAGAGAAAGAGGTAAGCTACGCTGGCAAGAAAGAGAAAAACGGTCCCCAGACTGGCTTTTTTTCCCAACAGTGAAAACGCCAATCCAGTCCCCAAAACGCCCAGAAACAAAGGCCCCACATCGACCAAAAGCAAACGCCCGTCAGGAGGTAGAAACTCCACGGCCAGCGCCCCAAGGCGGTCAAAAGCATTGGTGACAACCTGAATGTTCTGCAGATGCCAAAGGTAAACAAGATTCTCTCGATGCGGGTGTAGCAACAGCCCGATGACGGTCCCGCCCAACACGAGTGCAAACTCCCTCCAGGGAAAGCCCTGACGCATGGCCAAGCGCGCCACCCCATAAACCAGGCAAAGCGCCAACAACATATGGGCAGCAGTGTAAGCGAGAGGGAAGAGAACGGCCAGACCCAACAACAAAGGCCGATGCCTGCGCAAAAGGGCCTGGGCCGCCATGACCACGAGCAAAACAGACAGAAGATGGGGCCGCGTCAGACTCACGCGCAAATGAAACAACACGCCCGCTCCAGCCAGCATGCATGGCCACAGCCATGGCCATGGCCATGCATGGCGCCAGGCCATGGCCGTGAGCAAACTCGCCAGCAAGGCCATCAACAAAACCGTCAGGACCTTTGGGGCGGTCACATCATCCAGGGCAACGAATGGCATAAGCAAAACATGGAACAAGAATTCTTTGTCGGCAAAACGATCTCGCCAGACGCTCGCCTGGGTCCAGCGAAAGCCCTGGCCCAACCCCTCCTCCGCCATCACGGTCGCCATCCGCGTATGGTAGTAACCATCCGCGCCCACAAGCTTCGGCGTGGCAAACTGCTCCGCCCCCAGACTCAACGCGGCAAGAATGAACACGGCCATCACCAGCGCCCAACCCCGTACACCCAAGGGACGAAGCACCTCAAGTTCTCGCCAAGCAAAAAGGATGTCGAGTAAGCGTTTCAATATCTCACCGTTTCCGACGTCAGTGCGAACTGAGGAAGCAAGCCGAAGCGCAGGCATTCCCGCATCGCCAACTGAACCACCCCATGGAAGGGATTGAACACAAACACCGAGGATTGCGGGCCTTCAAAAACCTGAACAAGCCGCGTACTTCGCCGGGCCTGGGCCAAAAAATCCGCGTAGCTCGGTTGATGCTCAATGAAGATCCAACGGGCCTTGAAGTCGTTGCGAATTCGCTCAAAAGCATCCGCCTGTTGCCCTCGACCAATGCGGAGCCAAAGATCGAAGAGGTTCACGTCGTAGGCCAGCATGAATGTCGGGTCCAAGTGGACCAGATAATGGGCCTGTGGGGCATAATAAAAAAGGAATACAAAGGTATCCCAGCCGCAGGTAAAGACCTGCTCACGGGCAGGCACCCGTCGGGCCAAAAAACGCCCCCCGGCTTCGTAGGTCGGGATCCTGCCGGTCACCTTCTCTTCCGCCACTTTTTGCTGGGTCAAGACCAGACCACGCAGGGACATCAAACTCACCAACAGGCCAAAACCGACCAGAATGGCCGAAGCGAGACGCCCGTAATCCCTAAGCCACCGGCCCAATCCATGACCCGCATCCCGCCAATCCCCAGCCGTGCTTAGCAAGAACAAAGAAGTAAAAGGCACCCAGTATTCCACCAGCCTGGTGATGCTCAAAAACATAACCAGAAAGCCCAAAGACAACAGAAGAAAGAATGTCGTGCGCAAACTGGATTTGACGCCGCTCAGCATGGTCAGCAACATCGCGCCCATGGTGCCGAACAAAAGCAAGCCGCAGTCCCAAACCAAGACTCGGCCACTCGGGGCAATAAACTCGACGCCCATCAAGGGAGCCAAACGCCAGGCATTGGCCATCACCTCGACGTTCACCAGGTACCAGTGATAGGCAATGTTGGCTCGATTGGGATGAAGCAACAGTCCAAGCCCGGTGCCCACCAAAACCAAGGCGAGTTCCCGCCAAGCAAATCGCTTGCCGTGCAAGAGCCGGGCAACACCGTATATGACGGCCAGCAGAGGCAGAAGATGGAAAGCGGTGTAACAAAGAGGGAACAGGGTCGCAATCAAGAGCAGACCCCAGCCATGACGACGCAAGAGCAAATACGCCGTCCCCACCGCCAACAAAACGCTGAGCAAATGAGGCCTGGTCAAGGCCATGCGGAAATTGAAATGGGTCCCCGCGGCCAAGAGCAACAAGGCCGCCAACCAAAACAGAGGCATCCCCTGCCGCCACGCTATCCATGCCAACAGCGTCATCAACAAAGCTGCCAGCAGGGCGGTCAAAATCTTGGGTCCAGTCCTCAGGTCATCGCCCAGGAAGGGAATCAACAGGACATGGAAAAGAAATTCCTTGTCCATGAAACGATCGCGGTTGATGGAGGTTTGGGTCCACTCGAAGCCATCCAAAGGACCCTGTTCGGACACGATTTTGGCCAGGCGAACATGGTAGTGACCATCGGCACCCACCAGACCAAATTGGGAAAACTGGATCGAGGCCGTCACCATCAGCGAAAACAAAAAAACCGCACCCAGGGCAAGCCGGACTCGCCAAGTCAACGACCGCAAGGGGGGCTCGACATCATCTGGCTTCAACCAGGTCAGCCACCTTCGCCCAAAAGCCAAAAAGTCCAAAGCCTCACCCTTTTCCATTGCCCGATGGCACAAGAAAAATTTTAGTCCCGAATTTTATCCCAGGCACCCGGGCCATTCAAGCAGAGCCTGATTTCACCTTGACAGCGCCATCGGGCTCCTGCACCATCTTGACTCGCCAGTCAATCGCATCTTGGACGGAGCGTCTATGACCCAGAAACCCAGAAAACGCAGTGCATCGACCCAGGAAAAACGTCGAACCATCCTCAACGCAGCCGTACGTGTTTTTTCCCAAAAGGGATTTCACAGGTGTCGCATCTCCGATATCGCCACCGAGGCGGGTGTGGCTTACGGCCTGGTTTACCACTACTTTGAAAACAAAGAAGAGATCCTCAACTCCATTTTCGATGAAAACTGGGGGCTTTTGGCCAAGGTCATCGAAACCGTAGATGAGCAGACAGAAAGTCTGGAGGAAAAACTACGCTCCGTGGTGAATTTCATCCTGGATGCTTACAGACTCGTGCCGGATGTCATCCAGGTGATGGTCATGGAAATCGCCCGTTCCTCCAAATTCCTCAAGAAGCCCAAAATCGAAGCTTTCGAACAAGTCTTCCAACAACTGACTCAAATCCTGGCCCATCACCAAAAACAAGGGGATGTTCGCGACGACCTGGACCCCAAGTTGATGGCCTATATGATCTTTGGATCCTTGGAGCTAATTCTCACCGGCTATCTCTTAGGCACAGTCGAACCCGCAGCCGATGAAGCCTACGACCACAACAAGCACACCATCACACGCATATTCCTCGATGGCATCCGAAAGCCGGCTTGAGGCATCAAGCAACCCGGATCAGAACCTGCTGGCGCTGGACCCCCCGGCTCGACCCAAGACCGAAAGGTCAAGCCAAAAGAATACATCCGGCAAATCCTGCCCTCGCCATTTTCGCACGGTAATGGAAGTGGCCCAGCACCGACAATCTGAACGATAAGTCAGTCCGGCATCGAACCAATCCACCCAGCGATCCCGTAGATTGATATGAACGCCACCTTGAAGACTCAATCCCCACCCAAGCACCAGACGTGCATCCAGACCAAGCACATGCAAGCTCTCCCCCAGTGCGCGGTATGCCTCTGGTGCCAATCCAAAAAGAACATTGAGCTCTCGCTGGCAGCGTTCGGCAAGAGGCAAAGGCCGCCCCGCATCATCATACACCGAAGGCAAGTGGAGATATGCCGCTCGCAAAAAATCGCCGCGGCCATCGACCAGACGCAGCTGGGCATCCACTTCCGCGATCAGCTGCTCGTGCCAGTCCATGACCACGACCACGCGTCCCGAAATCGGCACCTGAGCCAATTCGAGCTCCGCGGCAGCCTGACCCATGCGCCCTGACCTCAAATCAAGCGCTTGCCACAAACGCAAACGCAAGGCGCGTCTGAATCCCCATTGTTCAGGCAGGTGCAACGCTGTCTCCAATTCAGCCAGCACCTGAACCGCATCACCCAGCAAGCGGTCCTCGGCATCCAATACATGGCGCACTTCCCCCTGCGCCAGGCCACGCCATGCCCCAAGAAAACGGACACGCGGGGAAATACTGTGACCCAAACTCCAGTCATCCTTAGATGAGCGATAAAGCCGACCCAACTCGGTCCCCAATGACAGACCAACCAAGCTCAAGCCCCGAGTACTTGCCCCTGGAGCCTCCGGACCATGCGGCAAATAGACAAACTGTCGATGGGACACGAAGGCATCTGCCTGCAAGCCCCACTCAAAGTGCAAGGGCACATCCAAGCGAGGTGCGATCAAGACGCGAAACGCTCGCCTCAACTCCCCATCCCCCAATTGTCCATCGCCTTCTCCTCCTGGACCATCGTCCGCGCCATAGTCGCTTATCGACTCACCCGAATAAGCAGGCTCGCGAGGGTTGGGCGTGCCATCGAGCCCCCAATCCCTCCAGGCCGCCTGCAAGGAGGACAGATTGGCCCCTTCCAGGCGAAGCGACCAATGGATGGGCCATTGCATGACCGGTCTCGGAAGCATACGCAAATCGAAAGCCCCCAGGCGCTGGATGGTGTCGCCCACGGGGTCCCCGCCCAGACGCTCGAGCAAATCCGGCCCTGCCGAAGAAAAGAGGTCCACCGCACTGACACGCAAGTCCTGTCGCCATGCGGCATCCAGACCCAACCAAGCATCCTCTCCGCGCCAATCGACGATCAGGCGGCTCGGCGCCAAATCAGCAGCCCGACCATCCATGCCGCTGGAAAAATCCCGACTCATGTCACTGTCAGAATACAATCGCAATCGACCCCGCAAGCCCCAGCCTCCGCCAAAAGGCATCCGCGCGTCCAACTCAGCACTGCCCCGAAATTCGGCTGCCCGAAGACCCTCCTCCATGGCCTTTTGGGCCTTGGCGTCGTCGATAAAACTTCCACGAGCCACCACCCAACTGCCGGCCACCGGGGTCGCCCTGATTTCAATCCGAGGCCTGAAGCCTCGCTCTTCAAACCAATCCAGACTCAAAGTTGTGTCAGCCGATCGGCCCAGGGTCACGAACAAGGACTCGCTCAACACAAAACCATCGCGGCCGGAATAGCCCACCCGAGGCATCATCAAGCCAGTCTGGCGATCCGCCAAAGGCAGGTAGGCCACGGGCAAAATGAATACCGGGAGGCCCTTGAGCGCAAGAACTGGCCAGAAAAGCCAGGCCCGATCGCCGAGCAACACATCCGCCTCACCCGCTCGCAACTCCCAGCTGGGTCTCTCCCCTGCTCCGCAATCACATGCCGTAAACCGCACATCCTGAATCTTCCAACGTCGACCCTCGCGGACCCAGCGCTGTCCATCCAGACGCATGCTGTTGATCCCGGTTTCGACTAGACCCGTCGCGGAACGACAGCGCCGCATATCGGCGGCCGTTCCTCCCTCCTTGATCAGAATGGTGGCGCGGTCAAGCACGACCTTGGATTGCCTCCGATCCAAAGAGACGCGTTCAGCCAAAAGCACCAGGCCGTCCTGCAGCACCTGTACGCCACCCTCCAGCACCACCAAATCATGGGCGGCATCCAGCCAGGCTTGCTCTGCCCGCAATTCCAGGCCCTCCCCTCGGATACGCACACCACAGGTGAGCTGCAACATCCCGTCGGCAGACCGATGCACAAGTCGCTCGGCCTCGATGGAGAGACGGCTTGGTGCAAGCAGAAGGCGAGAGAACACCTCTGCCGCGGGTTCCTCTGCTACGGCAAAATTTGGCATCAAGACAATGAAGAACAACAACAGGAGCACCGGACAGCCGGCGCTTGGGAGGTTCAGATGAGGATGGAGCACCTCACTGCGGGCGTTCGAAATTGATATACACCATGTTGGCTTCTTGGCCGGTCGTGTACGGCACTCGGTTGCGCACCTGGATTTCAATCCGAACGTTTTGGCTGACACCCTCGATCTCCTGCGGCGTGATCATGGTGACCGCCGAATTGAAAAAATGGGTATCCAAAAAACGCTGGTTATTGCGAAGAGGGATGCGCGTGTTCTCCAACTCAAGCACGATCAAATTATCACCCTCTTCGGTGACCCTGAACTTGACCGGCTCATTGGTCTTGACGAAAACACGGGAGGCCTCCATGGTCTGCTGGAAACCCACCCAGGTCATGTCGCGAATCGCTCCACTGATCTCCACTTTTTCTTCAACTTCCGAATAGTCCGATCCGGTCTCCACTGCCTCCGGGGGCGGGGGTGGCGGCGGGGTCTCTTCCGCGGGCGGCGGCGGGATCTCCTCGCCCACCTCCACCGCGGGATCTTCGGTCGCCTCTTCAGCCTGCGCTACGCGCTTGCTGGGGGCTTGCGCCCTGGGCGCCTCACTCAACATCGCCACTTTGACCGGCTGAGGAGCAGGCTCCTCACCAAGCGCGGCTCCGCTTCGCGGCTCGGGTTCATTGCCCACGCCTTCCGGCGCGGCCTTGGGATTTCCTAAGGCCACCTGGCCTGGCTCCCTGTCGGGCGGCCCCGTTTTGATGACCAAGGGAGGCGGCGGCAACATGCTCATGTCAACTTCTTCAGGCGTCGCCTCATCCACTCCATTTGCCCTCGAGGGCTCGGGCTCGCCCGCAAGATCTTCCGGCACCTGCTTGGCCATGGCCACGCTCACCGCCTGCGGTTCTTCATCGGGGGGGCCGTTCTTCAACACCAGCGCATTCGATGCGTGTTCCGCATCGGCCACGGTCGAAGGGCTGACGCCGACAGGCAAAGCCAGCTCACTCGCCCGATGGTTGCGCCGCTCGGGTGCCACCGGCACCCCCGCGGACACAAGCAACCCGCCCTGGCCAGGCGTGATATGCACATAGAGAGAACCACCGCGGGTGGTGATTCGATACTCAGCCTCGCGCGCCAAAGCGATGATTACGCGGGAAATGCCATGGGGCGACTCACCGTATTGTGCAGTGAATATACCCTGCACCAATGACCCATCGCCGGCGATGCGTTTGGGAACCGCACCCAGATCGCATTCGGCCACATCCACGATCACTCGTCTCGGCGAGTCTTGCTTGAAGGTGGTGAAGTTGGGCGAGCGTTCACCCGCGATCTTAATGACCGTGGCCCCACCGTGCTTGAGCAATTCCACACCATGTATCCGGTTGGCCGCCAAGGCCGGAACCATCCAAACGGCCAAGAGCAAGACGGACAAAACCAGCACCATTGTCGGTCGTCGAACACCGATCATGTATATACCTCCAGGGGTTGCTGGAGGCTAAATTAGCACAGGCCCAAAAGCTGTACAAGTTTTCGACCCATTAAAACTAACGCAAATTAAGCTTAATTTAGCTTAATTTGAAACCCACCCGCCTCCGGGGAGCTTATCTCTTTGTTTCCAAACCACAATTTCGCCTCTCCCACCACCCCCAGGGAACCGCAGACCAAAAGAGGCCCGGCACCGGAAGACCACCAGGCGTCCAAGGCATTCCCTACTGAAGAAGCAAGGCGAGCGGAGGGAATCAGGTTCGAATATTCTTCCGGTGCCCGGCCTCTCGCGTCACGAGAAGGCACGAGCCACCAATCGTCTGCGAGCCCCGACAAGGCCGTCAGCATGGGCTCCAACTGCTTGTCCCCCAACACACCAAACACGATACAGGGTTTCAAATCCCCATGGATTTGGCGCCAGGTACTGGCCAAGACCCTGCATCCGCCTGGGTTGTGGGCTCCGTCCAGAACCCAACGCCCCCCTGGCCCAAGTTGCTCAAAACGCCCAGGCCACTTCACGGATTCCAAACCAAGTCGGGATGCCTCCGGTCGAAGGGAAATAAGCGCATCAGCGCAGCCCAAGGCCACAGCCGCATTGTGGATCTGATGCGGCCCTGCCAGCCCAAGACGAAGTCCTTTGATGTGCATGTTGGCCAAAAGAAAATCTGCGTCAGACCAAGAGCCCTTTATTTGGATATCTTTGCCGACCAGGGAAAAAGGAGCATTCCGTTTTTCAGCTTCATCCTCGATCACGGAGAGCGCCTCGGCTCGCTGGGGTGCACAAATCACCGGCACACCCTGCTTGATGATGCCAGCCTTTTCACCCGCAATGGTCGCCAAGTCCTCACCCAACCAAGCCGTGTGCTCAAGATCGATGGAGGTGATGCCGCAAACCTTCGGTTCAAATACATTCGTTGCGTCCAACCTGCCGCCCATGCCCGTTTCCATGATCGCCACATCCACCCCCAGGTCCGCGAAGATCATGGCTGCCAAAATGGTCGTGCACTCGAAAAAAGTCAGCCGGCTAAATCGACTGGAGGCCCCACGCTCGGCATACCAACGGTCCGGTGTCATCCGCTCTACCAGGCCCTCCCCGCGCACAAAGGCCGACACCTCCTCGGGCACCAAATCAAGACCATCCCGCAAAAAGGACTCCATCTGATCGCAGATGCGCTCATCTGACACGGGCTGGCCATCCACTCGGAAGCGCTCGCGGAAATTCACCAGATGGGGCGAGGTGTATAAGCCCACCCGCAGGCCATGTGCTCGAAGTATTCGGTCAAGAAAAGCGGCGGTCGAACCTTTGCCGTTCGAGCCTGCCAAGTGCGCCACCGAAAAGTTATCCTGAGGGCGCCCCAGGGCTTCTAGTACAAGCCGGGTGTTCTCCAGCCCGAAACGAATCCCCCGGGGCTTCAGTGCGTAAAGAAACGCGGTGACTTCATCTATCCGTAGGAGTGGTGCCAAGGATTTCCTTCACGAGCCAAGCCCGCCAACGAATCATCACACCAGGAATTCGTCGCCCACTTTCAAGATCTTCAGGCGTTCGTCGCCCATGGCTTTGAGCTCGGAGACCACCTTCAGGTGGCGTTCCGGTTTGATATGGTACACATAGACAGGCACTTGGACATCACCAAGTTTTTGCAATTCCTTGGCCAAGGTTTGGGGCGTCAAATGCCCGGCCGCATCCGCCACAAGTTGCATCTCGCTGGGGAACTTGCACTCCATCATGACCAGCTTCAGGTTACGCAGCCGCTTGGCGGCACACCAAATCTCATCTGTGGGACCCGTATCTCCAGAATAAATGAAGGTGCCGGTCGGACTGCGCACAATGAACCCCAGAGTCGGCACTGGGTGGTTGACCTCAAAAGCACGAAAGACGATGGAGCCCAGCGTAAAGGACTTGCCTGGCAGAATGGGGGCTTCACGCAGCACCGGGGCTTCAGGATTCGGCAGGACGAAAAAATCAGGCCAGAGCTGATTGTTGAAAAAATGTCGACGAAGGATCTTCAGCGTGTCTACGGAAGCATGGATTTTTACCGGCTTGGCCCTGTGACCAATGATCAAGTCGGAAAAGAACGCCAGGTCCTTGCTGTGGTCCAGATGGGCGTGGCTGAGCACCACGTGATCGATGGCCAGCTGCTGATCAAAATCCAAGACGCCCCCAAACGATCCGGCGTCAAGCAGGATGCTCTCGTCGAGCAGAATGCTCGGGGTGGCGTATCCGGCCATCTCGCCGCCGTCACAACCCAAGATCTTCAATTTCAGGCTATCCGCCATGATCGATTCGTACAGTCGACATCTGTTCAGATGTCGCCGAACCTCTCCTTCATCTCCAAGAACTCCAGAAACTCCCTCAGACGCTTAGCGTCATGAATGAGCATGCCCCCATCCTCCTCGATACGGATCAGCCGTGCCTTGAGCAACTTGTCCAATACTTCCTGAACCTCAGACACGGCCAAGCCAAGGGTCACAGCCAAATCATCGGGCCGCATCTGAACCATGACTCCACCCGTGACGGGTTTGCCCCGGGTCGCCAGATGAGACAAATAGTGAACCACCCTGCTGTTGTGGTCTGTCAACAGAAGGTTCTCGATCTGCTCGTCAGCCTCCTGAAGGCGTTGCGCCAAGACCTTGATCATGCGCACCGCTATCTCGGCATTGCCTCGGATCATCGCATCAAAAGTTTTGGGGCCGATGACCAGGAGCTTGGCCTCCTCAACCACCACCACCGAAGCCGATCGAGGTTTTTGATTGATGATGGCCATCTCGCCAAAAAAGGCACCGGGGCCAAGGGTCACCAAAACTTTCTCCACATCGCGAGACTTCTTGACGATGTTCACTTTGCCTGTCTGAATGACGTACATCTCATTCCCCACGGCGCCTTCTTCGAACACCACGGTGCCGACAGGGAAATCTCGCCCGAACCGTTCAAACAGCCGATCAGTTTCACTGGGCATTTGTGTACTCCTCGCGGGGCCAAAGAGCCCCTTTTGCGTATCCGCTAACAGATAACCCTGAAAAAATCAACGCTTTGACCTCTTGCCGGGTCTTGGCTGAAGTTGAGGGCGCCTTGTGGGCTTGCGCGGAATGTGCTCGGCCTTGCCCGTGATGTCGCCTTCGCGAAAAGCCTTCACAAAAGCGATCACCACGTCGGGGTCGAACTGCGACCCACTACAGAAACGAATCTCTTGAAGAGCGAATCGCGAATCCAGGCCTTTGCGATAGGGCCGGTCCGAGGTCATCGCGTCGTAAGTGTCCGCCACCGCGATGATGCGGGCGATGGGCGGTATTTCCTCTGCCCGCAAGCCATCCGGGTAGCCTCGCCCGTCGTGTCGCTCATGGTGGTTACGAATGCCAGGCAGCGCGGCGGAGAAATAGGAGATGTGCGCCAGGATCTCGCAGCCCATCACCGGATGTCTCTTCATCATCCCGTACTCCTCGTCATCCAGAGCACCCGGCTTGCGCAGAACCTGATCATCAACCCCGATTTTCCCAATGTCATGGAGCGTGGCCGCCAGTTCCAATTGCTTTTGATCACTTTGAGCCAACTTCATGTTGTCCGCGATAGCCAGGGAGTACTCCACCACCCTCCGGGTATGCCCACCGGTGTATGCGTCCCGCACCTCGATGGACTCGGCCAGGGCCTCGCTGGTCTCCATCAAGGTCCGCTGCGTCTGCTCAAACAAGCGCGCATTCTCAAGAGCCACGGCCACGCGGTCCGCCAAGGACTGTAAGAGGTGAAGATCGTCACTGTCGAAATGGCCCCGCATCTTGTTGATCGCCTGCAATACACCGATGACGAGACCGCGGGCCTGGACCGGCACGCAGATCATGTCTCGGGTCTCGAAGTCGGAAGACTGATCCGCCCGAGCACTCCAGCGCTTGTCACGCGACACATCCTGGATGATCACCGGTTCGCCGTGCTGCACAACCCAACCGGCCACACCCTCTCCAGGTTTCAGGCGCACCCTGCGCACCTTGCGGGCCTGGGCACCCAAGGCCACCTCGAAGAAAAGCTCGCCGCTGTCTTGCTCGACGAGCAACAGGGAGCCCGCCTCGCAAGCCACAAGCTCGGTGGCCGCCCGAATGGCCCTGCGATGCACCTGCCGCACATCGAGGGAGGAATTAACCAGGTGACTCACCTCGTTGAGCACCTGCAATCGATGGCTCATTCGCCGCGACTCCTCCCAAAGCAGGATATTTTCCAGCAAGGCACCCACCGTGCCCGCCAGCCGTGTCAGGTGTGCCAAATCCTCCTTGGAAAAACCTCGATGATCGTCCTTGTTGAGCAACTCCAGCACACCCACCAGGTCCCCTTTTCGACCGTGCAAGGGCACTGCCAGAATGTCCTTGGTGGGGTATGCGATGTAGTCGGAGATTCTTCGCCACCAATGCGGATCCTTGCGCGCGTTGCGCACCAGGCGCGACTTGCCCGTCTTGGCCACCCGACCGGCGATGCCTTCACCAATGGGCATGCGCCGCCCCTTGAGCCGATGCCTGGCCCGCCCCCTGACCACGCGAAAAACCAACTCGTTACTCTCCCGATCCACCGAAAACACCGTGCCGGCATTGGTCCTGAATACCTTCATGGCTTTTTGCAGAAACAGGTCCAGTAGTTGGTCAACCTGGCCACCCGGACCATCCCTTCCACTCAGTGTCCTGAAAAGATCAAGCTCTTGCCCCAAGCGCTTGTTCTCGGCAAGGAGGTACTCGACATCAGGCTTTTTCGAATTACGCGCCGCCATCAAACAAAACCTTCAGTCTGAATACGACGTATGGTGTCATGAATGCGATGCTCCTTCATCTCGCCCAACACATGAGACAGGCGAGGATACTCTTCGGCGATCTGCAAGACTTCTCGACGGGAAAACTTCACCAGCTCCACCCGGCCCACCGACTCTACGTTGGCCGTGGTGGGGGCGCCGGTCAGCACGCTGATCTCCCCGAAAAGATCTCCCGGATGCAAACTGGCCAAATCGATGCGCTTACCCGACATGCCCGTGAAAACACGAACCAAGCCGCTCTTGATGATAAAGAGGTGCTCGCCGTCGTCGCCTTCCTGAATGATGCGGGACCCGTCATCATGGATTTCCAGGGCCGCCATGCTCAGCAATCCTTTGCGCTGCTCAGGCGTCAGCCCACGAAATAGAAAATTCTTGGCCAACAGGGTATCCACCACCCGCTGCTTGTAAAAAAAGAAGAGTACCTCTTGCACCCGTGGGTGTCGCTCCACCACCCTGGCCAGTTGCTCCCGGCCAAAGCGCAGCAACTCCGTATCCTCCACGGCCTCCACATCGGCGTGACGAATCCCGTCTCCCAAAAGACCGAATTCGCCAAAGAAGTCACCCTCCACCAAATTGGTCAGCCAAAGCGGTTTTCCTTCCTTGTCTCGGCTGGAAATCTTCACCAGCCCTTCGACGATCAAAAACATAGACTCGGCGGGCTCCCCCTCCCGGCAGATGATGGTGCCCGCGGCGGCCACGACAGGCACCAACTCGTCAATGAGGGCGTCCACCTCCGGACCGGTCAAGTCGGACAGCAAGGGCGTACGCGGCAGCTTGTTGGGATCCAATCGGGCCAAATCCACGTCCAAGGAAATCTCCTCGGTCAGCTCCAGCACGGGGGCCTCGGGGGCCGAATCGCTCATGCCCATCTCGCTGCGTTGGGCATCGTAGAGCTTGGCCAGGACCTTTTGGACGGCCCTCTCCCCCGGATCGATGGACAAGATGATCTTGTTGATGGAGATGGCCTTGACCAAAAAACCGGCCTTGGCAAACAAAGCCGCCGCGGTTTTGTAAGCCGCCACCGCATCGGGCTTGGCCCCCAGTCGCTGATGCATGTCGCCTATCTTCAGGGCCACATAGGTATCCCTTGGCGCTGCTTCCTTTGCCAAGAGAAGTTGCTTCAAGGCCCCTGCCCAGTCACCCCGAATCATGGCTTTGGCCGCTTTGTCTTTGATCTTTACCAAATTTTTCATGCCTTACCTCTTCGCTTACTTGGTGGTCATTCGGTACACGCCGTCCCAGTCATCTTCCGGGGAATCCTCGCGCATATGTGCACATCGCTCGACGTAAATCTTGGACGGAGGGTCGGCGCGCTCATCCACCAGGGCCTGGAAGACAGCCACCGCCTCGTCCCAGTTGCGCTGACGATAATGCATCAGCCCCTGCTCGAAGCGCGCGATCCAACCATCCGCCTCCTCTGCTGCAAGCGGACCCCGATGAACAAGCTCAAAAATCCGCACCGGCTCTTGCTTGCCCTTGACCGCCACCAGATCCAACTCTCGGCAGGTGAAATGGTCGCCGATGGCCTTTCTCGTGTGTTCGCTGATGATGATGTGGGTGCCGTACTGCTTATTGGACCCTTCGAGACGCGAACCCAGATTGACGTTGTCACCCATGACCGTGTAATCGAAACGCCGAGCCGAGCCCATGTTGCCCACGGACATGGGCCCCGTATTCAGCCCGATACCGATGTCGATATTCGGTACGCCCCGCTTCCGCCAGGAGACCTGCATCCGCCCAAGTTCCTCCATCATCTCCAAGGCCGTGCGACAAGCAGCCCGGGCATGATCGTCAAAAGGAACAGGCGCGCCGTAGATGGCCATGATGGCGTCCCCCATATACTTGTCGAGGGTGCCCTGGTATTTAAAAACCAATTCGGTCATGGGCGTCAGGTACTCGTTCAGCAGTTCCGTCAAGGCCTCAGGCGTCAAGGCCTCCGAAATGCTCGTGAAGCCACGGATGTCGGAAAACAAGACAGTCAACTCACGCCGCTCACCACCCAGCTTCAACTTGCTCGTGTCCTGCAAAACGTTATCAATCACATCGCCGGACAAATAGAACTGGAAAGCATTACGAATCTTGGCCTTCTCCCGCTCTTCCGTTGCGTAGCGGTAGACGGCGATGGCCAGAAACAGAACGAAGAGATGAATCTGCTGCAAAAGCTGGTGGATCAAAATGCCGGCGGGAAACAGCACCTTGATGTCCACGGTTAGCATACTAAAGGAAAACACCAACAAGGCCATCATGCTCAATGTGAGGCGAAAGCGGGTCAACAGCCAGCTAAAGAGCAAGCCGATGATCAGCATGAAGAGCAGCTCCCAGACGCCTATGTCCCCGTAACGCGAAAGATAGTCTCCACGAATGATATTCTCCATGATGCTGGCGTGGATTTCCACACCAGGAAAGCTGTTCTCGAAAGGGGTGGGGCGCAGATCATAAACCCCTACCGAAGTCGCACCCACCAAAACAATCTTATCCTTAACTGCGGCACAAGCCTCCGGCTCCCCTCGAATCATATCGCCCGCCGACACATGTCGAAAGGTCTGCCCCTTGCCGTAAAAGTTGACATGAAAGAAAGCGTTCTCGTCCACAGGGATGTCGATTTGTTCCTCCATCCGGGAGCCGATGTGCCCAATGGAAAGCGAGGTCGACATGAATAACTTCTCCCCCAAATCCGGATCCAAACCGACAAAAAGCTGAACAAAAAGGTTCTCGAATTTCTTGGGATCGCCCGCAAAGCTATCCCTTGCTTGCCTGTTGTAATATACAACGAGCATCTTCAATGTCAGAGACGGAAACAGCGAATCTCCTTTGCCCCTAGAAGCATCTTGACCGGCAGGAACAAAAGACCAAACCAAAGGTGCTCTGCGGTAAATATGGTCTTCATCCGACACCATATTAAAAAAACCATAGTGATCCACGGCATCGGTCAGACTCGGAAGATTGGCGCGCACACCTAAAGCGGGTGGAAATTGCCTACTGATATCAAGATCTTGGTCCCACTTCACATAACCGATGTTACCAAAACCAATGGCGTCTCCACCCCGCTTGATGATTTCCTCTTTGTCCAACCCCTCTATTTCCTCTTCTTTGGCGAAGAAAAAATAGCCCAAAACCACATTATCGGAATCTTCCAATACTCGGACAAAACGCGCATCCCCATCAAGGCGCTTCTTGGTCTTTTCTAGATAGTCGGAAAAGGCAGGATCGATCTGCTCACTTTTTGCATAAGAAGCTTGAAGTTCCTCCAGGACCGGCATGATGCGGGAGGCGTCCGGCTCTGCAAAGACCACGTCAAAACCGACCACTTTCGCCTCACAGCGCAACAACTGCTCGACCATGATGGCGATTTTCTCCCTTGGCCAAGGCCAGAGGCCCAGTTCGGGCATTCGGAGGCTCTTCTCGTCGATGGCCAAAATGACCACATGGGCGTCCTTCTGAAAAGCCAGCCGCTCTTCGTCTGTTTCAGGCCCACCTCGAATGAGCATCTTCAAATCTGAAAACGAATTCTCCAGCTTGGGGAGAAATTGCATCAAGGGAGCATTACCAATTGACCCGGTAATCCAGTAGAGCTTCACCGTGCAAAACAAAAGGGTCAGCAGGAGGCCCAGTTTGAATCCGGACATGGAAAACAACCGCTTAAGCATGCTTTATCGCTCCGGTCTGGATTTTTGTGTATCGGCTTGTTCGAAGGCTACGGCAGAGAGGCGGGGCAAGTCAATATCCCCTCCTCTCCCACCCCCTCGCACCCGATTCCAATTGCCTTGACAGTACTTGCAGCCTTTGTTATTCAGGCCATCGATTCTTAAAGCCAACCCAGGACGCACTTTGCGTCTACGCCGGAGGACAGAATGGCCCAGGCGAAAGACATAACCGGGGTGGATATTGATCGGCTGGAAGCCGATTTTGAAGCAGATCATGGCAACTTTGTGCCGCTGGCTCGCGCCTACATGGATCGGAACCTGCCTGTGCAGGCTATCCGGGTATGTAAATTGGGGATCTCCAAAAGCCCCACGGCGAAAGACGGCCGCCTGGCTCTGGCCATGGCTCTGTACCACAATTTCGAAGACGGCAAGGCCGAGGGCGAGCTAAAAAAAGCCATCTCCGCCGATCCCAAGGCCTTCGTGGCCCATCGCGCGCTGGGCGAAATTTACCTGGACCGCAGCCAGGATCAAAAAGCCATCTCGCAATTTCTCAAAGCGATTGAAATCGAACCGGGGGATCCCTTCACCCGGGAATTGCTCAAATCGATCGATGAGAAGGTATCCGCCGCCAAGAACGGTCAGCCGGAAAACAATTGGCTGCCGCGCTCGACCCACCTGAACAACACCCCGCCGCGCCCCCTGTGGATCGGCATCTCTCAGGTGCTGGTCGTGGCGCTGATCATGGGCGGTATTTTTATTTGGTACCAGCACCATGTAGAAATCCTGGTGCAGGTCCGCGCGGCATTGAAAACCGCCTCCGTGCTGACGCCGCGGGACAATTTCGACGATTTGCTCAAGGCCGAACAAGAACACAAGAAGGCCCTGGTCTTAGACGACAGCAACGAGAAGACCCTCGTTCGGCAATCCTTTGTCCAGGCGCTGTTGTTCCTGGATCACAACCAGAAGGACCGGCTGGAAAACCTCAAGAAAACCCAAGCCTGGATGGACGAAGAAGAGTTACCCTACCCCGAGCGCTTTGCCCTCAAGGCCATCGTCATGCTTGAGGAGAACAAGCCCAAGGACGCAGACGATTTCTTGCAGAAAACGATCAAGCGCGCCATCAACAAAAAAGACATCTACCTGAGCGACATGATCTTCGGCATCCAGGGTCGAGCCAAGGTTGCTCAAGGCAAGCTGAAAGAAGCCCGCGGAGATTTCAGCCGGGCCGCCAAATTTAGCGGCGGCAGCCCTCACTACATGTCCATGTTCGCCGATGTCTACTTGCGGGAAGGCAACTATGCGCGGGCCATTCGTTATTTCCGAGACGCCTTGCGCATCAACCCGGACCATGTCTTCACAAACCTGCGCATGGCCTATGCCTATGTGCAGCGGAATAAGGGTCTGGACAAGGCCAAAAAAGTCCTCGACGACCTGATGGATCCGGAAAAACACCCGGAGGACACATTCTCAGCCCCACAGAAAAGCCTGCTCTACCTGGTGCGAGCCGAATACGCACTGCTCCAAAAGGACGAGGGCCCGCCCAAAGCGGCCGAATTCTTGCGCGAGTCCCTGGCTGCCTGGGACGGCAGTGCCGAAGCCCACAACCTGGCGGGTCGATTGGCGGCCATGAACAAGGACGGCGCCAAGGCCAAGGCTTCTTTCGCCAAGGCCTTAGAACTTGACCCCCAAATGCCCAAGGTACACTTCGACCGGGCCGAGAGCCTCTTCGTGATGGGCGAACAACAAGACGCCATCGCCAAACTGAAAGAGTACGAAAAATACCTAAAACCCACGGTCACCTATTTCGCCAAAAAGGGCGACTTGTTGATGCGCATGGACGATCTGGACAACGCCATGATCGAGTTCAAAAAGGGCGTGGAACTCGACGAATTGAGCGCCGAGGCGCGCTTCCATGTTGCCCGCTGTTACCAGGGCATGGGCAACAAACTGGCCGGCGACAAAGAGCAAGAAGCCAAAATGCGTGACTTCTACAACCAGGCTCGCACGGAATACGAAAATTCCATGATGTTGCCCGGCGGTGAGCGAGCCGAAGTCTATCATTACATGGGCCTTATTTATCTGAGCGCAGAAAACTACGGAAACGCCCTGGACAGCATGGGTAAGGCTGTCATGCACATGGGCAAATCCGGCGAGCCCCACGAGAAGATCGCGGTCATCTATGACGACATCGCCAAGGTCTTCAAGGAACTGGGCGGCTCCGAGGGCGAGAAGCAAGAAAAGGCCTACCTTGCGAAAGCCCAGGGCTTGCGTGAAGGCAAGACCGTGGATGAAGTGGAAAAGGAATGGATCGAGAAGGAAAAAGCAGAGAAAAAGAGCCGTCGGAAGCGGCGACGGCGTCGGCGACGATAGTCAAAAATCAGACGACAGGATTCAAAGGGCTCCCAAGTGGGAGCCCTTTTTTTCGGTGTGGTGACATGAAAAAAACAAAAATAGCCCTGTTTTATCCGCTGCTGCTACTGCTGCTCTCACCACCAAGCGCTACACTGGCCGCCGACTGGCACGTGTCTCCCGAAGGCTCGGATGGCGCAGCGGGCACGGAAGATGCGCCTTTGGCAAGCCCGGGTCACGCCCTGGAACGAGCCGCCGCGGGTGACCGTATCTTGCTCCAGCGCAACGGAACTTACCAAATCGGAAGCTTGGATTTGGGAAGCAATCTGACCTTGACGGCTTACGGCGAAGGAATGCCCCCCGTATTGACCGCCAGTTTCTTGGTGGAATTGCCGAGCTCATGGGCCACACTGCCCGCCGTGCATACAGGAGCGGTTGCTGATCCAGTGCTTGCCTGCTATGTGAACGGCCGATTCGTGCCGCTCGCCCGCTACCCAAACACCGGCTTTTTGCGAGTGGACAACGATGACGATCCCGATCGCATCGTAGACGCGGAACTCACGGCACGACCCGGTGTGAGCCCAGGTCGTTGGACCGGCGCGCAGGTGCGCTGGCGCCGATGGAGTTGGTGGTGGGAGACTCGCCCCATCATCGCCCACAGTGCAACCGATACGCTGGAGCTGGGCGAGGAGGGACGTTTCCATGATCCCTTCAGCGACGCAGGCTCGGGTTATTTCATCGACGGGGACCTGGATGAATTAGACGCCCCGGGAGAATGGTTCTGGGCTGACGGGACCCTTTACCTCTACCCGCCCGAATGGGCCAATCCTGCTGAAATGCGCGTGGAAGTTGTCACCAGCGCCGAATCCGGCCTGCAAAGCGCCGGCTCATCCATCAGACATGTTCAATTGCAAGGCTTTGCAGACACAGCCCTGGCGATCAACGGACCGACCCTGGTGGAGGACTGCATCTTCGCAGAGATTGAATCCAATGCCATCCGCTACACCTGGAACGCACAGCCTTTCACCATCCGCCGATGCATTTTTCGGGACGTTCGCAACGTGGCCATTCAAGGATGGGCTGATGCGGAAGGCCCCGGCGGCAGTATCATCGAGCGCAACTTGTTTCTCCGCATCGGCGTTGAAAGAGGTTACGGGGGCAGTGGGTCCTGGCACGCAGCAGGCATCATCCTCGGCAACGCAAACGCGGCGGTGTTCCGGCTCAACCGGGTCATCGACACGGGGTACGCCGGTATCATCCTGGGCAGCGACGGACAAACCGTCGAACGCAACGTTTTCGTTCGCACCATGGGCAGCTTGAACGACGGCGCGGCGATCTATACGAACTGCAACGCCTCCATCATTCGGGAAAACATCATCTTGGACACCTTGGGAGACATGGAGACCTCCCATCCCTGGTGGCCACTGGGACACGGCATCTGGCCCGAGTTCCTCGATGACTTCCGCGACAGCCAAATCCACGACAACACCATCTATGGAAGCAATGGGTTCGGGATCATGCTTCCCAATAATTTCTCCTGTCAGATCAGCGGCAACGTGATGATGGACAACCGCCGTGCCGGCTTGTCTCTTTCGGGAGATGCCAACGACGCACAGGAGCATCTGATCGAAAACAACATACTGGCCGCCGTGGCCCCCAGCCGACGCTTGCATCGACCGGAAAACCTGAGCCCCTGGTGGTTGCCTCCCTATGAAGAGCCGACCCCGGTGGCCCTCGCCTACGAATCTGATGTGGACTACGGCATGATGCACGCCACCACCTTCATCGCTGCACAATCAGGTGCTGCCGTGATCCGACCCTCGGATTCGGAAGACATCGACAACCTGAGCGACTGGACGACCGCTGCCAGCTGGGCCAGCAGCGAGCAAAGCCAAATCCTGCGCGCAAACGCCATCCTGCTCTTCAACGACACCGAAGCAGAAGCATGGCTTCCGGTACCGGATGGCTCCTGGCGCTTGCTGGACGGCAGCCAGGCAAGCGGCAGCCTGCACCTGGACCCATTTCGAAGCGTCGTCCTCGTCTCCGACAATGCGGTCCCTGAGGATCCACCCTATCGAGCCGCCTCCGGCATCGATTGGCGGGCCGCCGAACCGGTTGCTTCCTATCTAAGTCCCGACGCGTCCATCAACGATGGGGGAGAAACAGAGGCAGACGCTGGAGACTTGAGCGATGGGGCATCAGACGAGGATGCATCCGGTGGGGATGCAGCGCAGGCCGACGAGGATCAAACTGGCGACAATGGAACACCGGAACAAGACGCAGGACGGGACTCAGGCTCTCTCTCCGGAGGCTGCGGCTGCCAGGCTGGTGGATTTGCCCCCCCATTTTTCGGTTGGGGAATGCTCTTCCTTGCGCTTTGGATTCGAGCTCGTCGCAGGCTGCGATAACGAAATTCAGGGTGCCTTTTTAGGCGGGCCCGCCTCTTTCCGTTGACGCTGATGTAGTTGCCGAGGTTGGCCGCCCCGACCCCGGCCGAATTTCACGCCGGCCAATTCTCCGGCCCAGTCCTGCATGGCCTTGAGGGCTTGCAGCCGCTTGGGGTCGGAAGGCTCCATGTCACAGGCAAAACCAAAGTCTTTGCCCGCTTCATTTTTCAACAAGCCCAAGGCCTCTTCGCAGTAAAACAGAGGCGTCTCCGAATCCGTCAAGAAGCGCACCAGGTGGATCATACCCTTGGGCTTGTGCGCATCGACGTCCTTACAGATGAAAGCGTATTCGTCATCTTCGCTATCGAAGTCCACCTCGACCAACTCGGACTTATCGGCATCCAAGGCTGCTTTCGGTTTAGCAGCTGTCGCGGCAACAGGCGCATGCATGTGCGCATGCGCATGACCGGGCAAGGCGTTTGGATCGCCCAAGACAGTGCCCAGGAGCCACACCAGCACGACGAGGACACCCACGCCCACAAACCCCAGCCCTGTATAGGCAAGCGCCCTCAGATGATGGCGCGCCCGCACGTTGGCCACCACCACGCCGGACAAGACCAGGACAACACCGTAGAAGGCCACGACCGAGGGTCCGCTGGGCAAATCGACGGCCGGATGAGCCGAAATACCCAAGCCCAACACAGTGACCACCGTACCCGCCACCCATCCGACAAGCAGTTGCATGCCAAAACGCTTGGTGATCATAACCGCCAGAATGGCCGGCGCCACCAGGAAGACAAAAACCAGCAGCACGCCGGCCACCTTGGTGGAAAAAGTGATAACAAAACCGAAAGACGCATAGAATAGAAAGTCCCAAAGCCGAATATTGATGCCCTGGCGATAGGCCTTCTCTGGAAAATCGGATATCAGAATGAACTTCTTCCAAAAAACAATATGAAGAAGAGCGATGGCGCTATATGCGATTGCGGCGGTGATGATGTCGCTCCAGCTCACATAGAGCAGCCGACCCACCAGAATGTCCTCCATGTGCTCCACGCCCTCGGTTTTCTGCACCACCAGAATGGCCAGAGCAAAACTGATCGCATAGACGAGGCCGATGATCGCCTCAAGGGGGATGCGGTCATGCCTCACACGAATGACGGCAAAGAGGCCGGCCCCAATCAAACAGAAGACCAAGGAAAAAACCACGGAATGGGGCGTGTCGGCCATGATGCCCATGATGCCGCCCACCACGGCACCCAAAGCGGCGATCTGAGCGAGCGCCAAGTCGACGAAGATCACCCGCCGCCGGATCACGTGCAAACCAAGATAGGAATGAATGCCCACCAGGATGATGCATTCGATGAAGGGTCGCAGCATCAGTTCGAACATGCTCATGGAGTCACCACCGTGCTTCCCCCCTCAAGATGAATCAGCTCAAGCTTCAGTCTTTGACGTCGGCGAAGGCCTTGTTCAGCGCATCAATCCACACGTCGAACTGATCGAAGAAAGTCTTGATCTCGGGCTGGCCGTCCACGGCCAGGGCCACCACCACGGCTTTGGCCCCAGTCATCTCCGTGATTCTTTTCACTTTGCCTTGATCAAAATAGTTGGCGGTAAAGACCACTTTGATCTTTTCACGACGAATCATCTCGATGAGGGTTGAGATGTGTCCTGGACTTGGCGGGATGCCCGGTTTGGGCTCCATGTAACCAACCACCTTGATGCCAAGCAACTTGGTGAAGTATGTCCAGTTCTTGTGGTAGGTGACCATTTTCTTGCCGCGCAGGGGGGCTGCCTTTTTCATCCAGCCGCCTAAATAATCCGACAAAGGCTTGCCCTTGAATTTCTTCTTGGCCAGAAAGTTATGCAGTTGCCCTTTCAACGCCAGGCGGCAGAGGGTCTTGCCCCCCAGGAGCTTGACCAATTTATCGCCGAACATGCGTCTGTCGATTTCTGAATTGAAGGCCTTCAAGCGCTTTTCGAAAAAAACCGCATGCTCAGGCGCCACTTTTTTCAGGCCGATGGTGATGTTTTCGGCGATGACCTTGCCGTTCAAGGGGCTGGTATGCACATGTGGATTGCCGAAAATGTGCACGTCGCCCTCGGAACGATCCAAAGAGGTGGGCTTGTCGGCGATGGACATGCCCGCCGTAACCGCCACGAAACCTTTCTGACCGCTCATGATCTGGGCGTTGCCCGACATATCCTGCAGGGTGGGCAGCCAGGCCTCCAGGTCCAGCCCAGTCGAAATGAGCAGGTCGGTCTTGGACAAGTGCACCGCCAAGCTGGGCTTGGGACGAACGATATGTGGGTCCTGGTATCCCTTGATGATGTATTCGACCTCGGCCTTGTCGCCGGCGATGTATTTGACGATGGGCGCATAGGAAGACGAGGTGGTCATGACTTTGATTTTCTTGCCATCGGCAGCTTGGCTGACGAAGCTTGTTCCCAGCAGGCCGCATGCGGCCACCAACAAAACTAATTTTCGTATGAGAATATGCATGGATTTCATCCTCTCCGTCCCCCTTCTAATACTTCTCATGCTTGTGCGGACCGGCTGCCCAGTTGACCTGGAACAAGACCCGGGTGTCGTGCCCTAAAGCATCGGGCTCGCCATGCCTGACTTCCAAGCGCAGGTAAACAAACTCGCTCTGCCAGACGGTCACATAAGGCACCACCTGCCAAAGCATGCGATCCGAATCGCCCACAGCTTGAGCCAAATCGCCGCGCAAACCCACAAACCAAGTCTCAGCCAATTGGTACTGCAAGTAGGAATAAGCGCCCCAGCCTTGTTCATAATTCCCCGCCTCCAACGGGTTCTCCTTGGCCACGTAAAAACCCTCGCTGCGCCAAGTCACAGAGTGATAGCGGGCTCTCCTGAGCGGTTGCCAATATAAAGTCAAATCAGCTCCACCCATGTAAGTCTTGCGCCAAGGCTCATTCAGCAGACGACCGGGTGCGGCCTCGTCTTCAATGCCTCGCCGGTTGCCGAAACCAAACAAACCGCTCAAGCCCAGCTCCAAGTATGTGCTCTCGTTCAAGTCCCAGTAACTCTTCAGGTGGGCCAGTACCGAGGGCACGCTAAAGAAATCACCGGCGAACAGAGCCTCGTTGGAGCCGTTGGTGACCTGCACAACCAGCTCATTGGTGTCTGCCCACAGAGACGGCATCAGCCATTGGAACGACACACCCGACTGATCCAGGCCGCCTTCTCCCAAAAGGACATCCAAAGCCAAAGGATAATAGGTCTGGTCCAAATCGTGTTCGTGCCAACGATTGACCACGCCGAGCAACTGGCGGAAACGGCCCAAGGTAATGTTCAGCTGAGGCAACACGCCGGTCCAAGTAATGAAAAGCTCCTCGAGCCACAGCTCCCCATCGGGCGACAAGTCCAAGGCCATCTTGGTGAAACTAAAGGGGTCCAGGGTGGACTGGAAAGTCAGACCCATGGCACGCAAAGGCATCCCGGAACGATCATTCGCGCCCCTGTAAAAGACCGAATCATCATCGATGACGAGCTGAGCCAGAAAATCTCCGCTCACACTGATTTCAGGGTTCAGGGCCTGGAGTGATCGAGAAGCCATGATGTAAGTTTTCTCGTCCAAACCCTTCTCTTCTTCCGCCGTGGCCGCCTCACTCAAAGCCGACTGCCTGAGCTTTTCCAGTTCTTCTTCTTCTCGTTGTTCAGAGATGGCCTGCAAACTTGTTTCCAACTTTTCAATGCGATCACGCAGGGCCTTGAGTTCCACATCTTTGGCCCTCTTTTCCTTTTCAGGCTGTACCTTTTCGGTCTTTTCTGGCTCCTCCTGGGCAATTGCCGGTAAGGATGCCGCCAAGAGCGCACACAAGGTCAAGTACTTGATTTTTCGCACCGTTGATTCCTCCTCTCCCCTCCGCTGGCTCTTGCTATGCGGAAACCATGCCATGTTTCCAAAGCGCAAACCACTGGAAACAAAAGGAGTAAACTCCAGTCACCTTTGGAAAATTACACGAACGGGAATTGACTTACGAAATGCGTAATTCTTGGACTACTCGCCTCGAAATCGATCCAAATCGTACTTGGAAATGTAGTGGCTCAGGGCTCTGGGGCTAATACCCAGGCGTTCCGCGGCATCTTTTTTGACCCAAGCGGTTTGCTGCAGGGTTTCCAGCAGCAATTGCCGACGAAAAGACTCCACTTTTTCAGCCAGCCGGTTGCTGCTTGAGAGGTCATCTTCCCCTCCCCCCAGCAACTCGGTGGGTAGATGGCCCAACTCGATGGAGGAATCGCCCGCCAGCACGCTGGCCCGCTCCAAAATGTTGCGCAGCTCCCGAACATTGCCTGGCCATCTGTATGCCATCAGGGCCCTCAAGGCCTCGTCGCTCAGGTTGGTCTCCTCCCAACCCAGGCGAGTGGCGATCTCCCCCAGTAGACATCGGGCCAGGGGCGGGATGTCAACCGCACGCTCTCGCAGTGGGGGCAAATCGATGGGGAAAACACATAGACGATAGTAAAGATCTTCGCGGAATCGCCCCGCGGCCACACGGGCGGCGAGATCCACATTGGTGGCCGCGATCAGTCGAAGTTCTACCGGAATCTCCTTGCCGCTGCCCACCCGGCAGATGCTCCGCTCCTCCAAGGCACGCAGCAGCTTGCCTTGGAGTTCCAAAGGCAAATCAGCCACTTCATCCAGGAGTATGCTGCCGCCGTCGGCCAGCTCGAATAGACCCTTGCGACTGGACGTGGCCCCGGTGAAGGCCCCTTTGACATGACCGAAAAGCTCGCTCTCCATCAACTCGGCCGGTATGGCCAGGCAATTGACCCGCACCAGGGGACGCGCCGACTTGGGACTCAGGCGATGGATGGCTTCGGCCGCCAGTTCCTTGCCGGTTCCGCTTTCGCCCTGAATCAAAACGGTCGATGGCGTGGGCGCAACCCTTGCTATCAACTCTTTGACCCGCTGCATGGCCGGGCTGTCGCCCACTAACTCTCTCGAACCTCGCCGGCGACGCACATCGGCCTTCAAGACCTGCAATTCCTCACGAAGATCGGTATGACCCAAGGCCCTCTCCGCGAGGTGGTGCAAGGCTTCCATCTCGAAGGGCTTCAAAAGATAATCGAAAGCCCCAAGCTTCATGGCGCTCACACCCTCGGAGACCGTGCCGTAGGCAGTGATCAGAATGACCTGAATGCCGGGCACGGCCTGCCGGGCGTATTCCAAAAGCTCCACGCCGCTGGCGTCGGGCAAACGTACGTCGGTGATGAGCAAATCAAAAATCTCGTCCGCGAGCAGGGCCCTGGCGCTGGCCACATCGCTGCATGTCTCGATCCGGTGTCCCGCCTCCTCCAGCCGATTTCGGATGAGTTTGAGGATCTTCGGCTCGTCATCCACAACCAGAATGCGCCTCATG
>JAFCZJ010000305.1 GCA_019314375.1 Deltaproteobacteria bacterium
GCGGCTTCGAGCAGGCCTTTCGCAACTTTGGGGGTTCCGCGCTGATATTCAGCGGAGGGCTTTCTTTCGGCATCTATCACCTCGGTGTGGCCAAGGCGCTATGGGAGCAACAATTGCTCACCACCGTCATCTCGGGATCCAGCATGGGTGCCATCGTTGCGGCGGCCATATGCACCCGCAACGATGAAGAACTCGCTGACTTCTTCCACTTCCCCGAACAAATCCACCTTGAAGCAATGAAACGAGCCAAACTGCTGGAAATGGTCAAAAGTCGCAAGTTGCTGGACTTGAAACAACTGCTCGTGCACATCGAGACCAATGTACCCAGCATAACCTTCAAGGAGGCCTACGAGCACTCCGGCCGCGTCCTCAATGTGACCGTGTCACCAACCCGCTCGCGACAGAAACCGCGGGTGCTAAACCACCTTACCGCCCCTGACGTAATGGTGACTCACAGCGCGCTCGCATCCTGTGCCATGCCGCCCGGCTATCCCGCCGTGATGCTCCACGAACGAGATCGCTCCGGCGCGGTCGTCCCATACATGCCGACCGAGCGCTGGATCGACGGATCCCTGCATGGCGATGTCCCGATGTTGCGACTCAGCCGCCTGCACAACGTCAACCACTCCATCGTCAGCCAGGCCAACCCCCACATTCTGCCCTTCATTCAACAAGAGCGCAGCACAGGACCAGTCGCCCTGACCTGGCATGTGTTTTCATCCATGGTCCACGCGCAGGCGACGGAAGTCCTGGGCGCATCGCGAAATCTCTGGCGCTCTTCACCCGCTCAAGCCTTGCTCGACCAGGCCCACGCCATGACCAGGCAGCACTATCTGGGCGACATCAACATCCAGTTCCCCTTCCAGCCTGCGCTCTATCGAAAGATGCTATCGAACCCCGACCTGGAGGACCTGAAGCAATACATCCGCCTGGGCGAGCAAGCCACCTGGCCGCAAATCGCCATCATCCGAGATCAGACCCGCCTGAGCCGAGCCTTCGAAGGGGTGATCGCAAAGTTGACCCGACACATGGAGAAAAAACCGAATAAACCAAGACCCTCCCCGGATTAGATACGTAGATATCGAGTACTGACAGACACCCAGACTCCGAATTGAGCTACTGAAAGGACAAAATCACATGAAGCATCATTACCGATGGATCCTCTTTGTTCTCGCCGCCATCCCGGTTTCTGCCTGCTCCAATGTCGAGAAAGCAGACCAAAACCCAGCGGTCGCCCCGGCAGCCACCCCGGCGGTCGCCCCGACGGCTACCCCGACGATCGCCGACGGCCTTGAGCTACTACCAGGCAAGCGCTTGGGAAAAATCACTCTGGGCATGACCCGAGAGGATCTCAAGAAGGTCTTCAAAGACAAGATCACCGAGGAGAAAGACATTCCCGGGACAAATGAAGCATTCCTCCGAGCCGGTCCATACAAGGTCACGCTCATGGACGGCAAGGTCGATTCCGCCCGAATTAACCTATTCGACGCCAAACAGATCAAGGTGAACGGCAAGGTGCTGCGAGCCGGTATCACAACCAAACAAGCCGCAAAGATCTTGGCTCCGTGCGAGATCGAAATGCGGCTGGGCGCCACCCTTTACAAATGCTCGGGCTGCGGTCTCGTCAGCCCAGGCACGACAACTCCTGAATCCCTGGAGATCTCTGTCTCCCCGATGACCCCGTGAGAAATCGAGAATCCGCCCTTTTCGATTAAAGCGCCCAAACGACGAGGGTCGCTGAGAACAGAAACATCGAGGACAGCATCCCGCAGCGAGCGGCGGCCAGGATCTCGGCAGGCATTTGTCCCGCCCAGCGCCAAGCCCTCCAGGCGACAAAGAGAATCAGCGCAAGCATCACCCATCCCAACAAGCTGAGCCCAAATATCGCGGTCGGCGTGCTCAGGGATTGGTCCGCGAGACGCTGGAAGGTGTCGAGTCCCTGCGGGTCGCGAAGTGACAAGGGAAGGAATCCGCCCCAGGAGCTGAGCTTGGCTACGGCCTTGGCCAGATGGGCGACGGCCACGACCGGGGCGGCACCCGTGGCCACGGCGAGCAGCAGTGAACGCAAGCCTGCTCGATGCCCCGTGAGGTAACTCAAGCCTGCGATGGCCGCCCAAAAAACGAAGGGGAAAAGAACCAAGAACCACAACACCTCAAACCAACCGAAGGGAAGGCCGGGCACAAGCGAGGAAAGCCAAAGGGGCACAAGGTGGAAAATCGAATCGAGCCACTTGACCTCGCCGATTACCTCGTGTGCGACGAATCCCAAGGCGAGCATCACGAAGGCCGCCTCAAATGGTTTGAGCAGCGCTTTGCGGCGTATGGGTGCCTTGGACGAAACGAGACCCACGCCGATGTTGTCGTAGGGGCAGACCTTGGCGCACTGCAGGCAGAGTACGCAACCGTCGGAGGGATCGCGCTCGAAGGGACGAAGTTGCGAAGGGCAGCTCCGCTTGTCGAAACGATAGCGGTTCTCGTCCTGGATGCAGTCTTTTGTCGGGCAGCGTTCACAAAAGTCCGGGTCGCGCGTCTCGAGCTGTATGGGCGTGTAGCGACCGTAAACCGAAAGCAAGGCCGCGGCCGGGCAAAAGGCACGGCAAAACGAGCGGGGCTGACGAAAAACAAGTCCCGTAAGCAAGGCGCCCCCCAGGAGTATGAGCAGCAAAACAGCCGTGTAATGGGGGACCCGGTGCATCGAAACACCGGCCACCAAAAGCTGGAGGACGAGATACCCGAATACAATCACCCAACCCGCGCGGAGAAGCTTGCCGAGTCGAGCTCGCGGCCAGCCGAATTTCCGGGCGACGGCATCGCCGAGCCGGTTGGCCAACTCCATCGGGCAAATTGTGCACCAGGCCCGACCGAAGGCCAGCGCCACCACGATCATAGCCGGCCACCACAGGCCCCAAACCACGAGCGTCGTGAGGTTGGTCTTGCGAAAGGTCATCAACTCGTCCGCGCCCATGCCCGGACCCTGCCCAAGACCATTGACCACCAAAAGGACCATGACCGCGAGCATCATG
>JAFCZJ010000191.1 GCA_019314375.1 Deltaproteobacteria bacterium
TGCCGGCCAGGAAGAAGAGCCAGCTTCGGCCTTCGAAGTCCAAAGACAGGTGGTCGAGGATTTGTTGGTTGTTGCTCGGGTCGCCCAGGCCCGGGCCGCCCAGACCTTGACAGCCGCTGTCTGCCGCCGAGCAAGCCTGGTCGCCTTGGAAATCTGCAAGCGACAAGGGGTCGGGGGCGTTGCTGCGGTAGAGGCTGAGCCCCTCGGTGGCGTTGTCGAAGCCCAGGTAGAGCCAGTTGCCGTTGACGGCCAGGAGGCTGATGGCGATGTTTTCGGGGCGGTTGAACTGGCACAGGTCCGTGGGCGCCTGGGAATTGGCTGCCATGAGGGACCAGTCGTCGGGATCACAGGCGCTTGCGCTGGCCGGGGGCGGACCGGCCTGGAGGCTGGGATCACAGCGCCACAATTGGGCGGCCCGGCCGCCGTCGGCCGTCTCCACGTTGCGGGCCAGGTAGATGCGACCCCGGTATTCCACCAGGCCCGACCAGGCCCGATCCCCCGGGCGTATTTCGAATTCCAGGGCGGTGGCATGGGCGCTGTAGTTGCCGTAGGCGGCGGCGGAAGGGATGATGGGCACCCAGTGCTCCGGGTGGCTGGCATAGTCCAAGGGCTCCGCGGTGGTGGAGCGGATCAGGCCCCCGTTGTTGCCCAGGTAGAGGCGGTCGCCGAAGTCTCCGATGAAGTCGATGCCCAGGGGGGAGTGGTGATTGGGCGGGTCTCCACTGTTGCCGATATGGGGCATGAGGTGGGCGGCTAAAAAACATGAGCCATGGATGGCCGGATCGCAGGCGGCGTCTCCGTTGCCGTTTTGGGCCGGATCCAGACCGGCCATGCCGGGGCCGGGCCAGTCCATCAGGTTGAGCAGGTAGGGACGCTTGCCTCCGCTGTCGGGAAATCCCAAATAAGCCCGGTCGCCGAAGATGTGGAGTTGAGAGAAGCTCTTGGTGGCCGGTCCGGTGTTTTCAGACAGGTCCACGTATTGCCAATCCAGGGCGGTGTCCGAATCCTTGGTGACATAGATGTAATCGAGATGGCCGTCGGTCTTGCTGCCACCCATGAGCAAGCAGGGCTGTCCATGGACTGTGCCCGAGCTGAACAGACCCCGGCCGTTCTCGTTGTCGGGGCCGCATTGGGGGCTGTTGGGCGAGCAGTCGGGATAGCCGATGGAGGGATATGGCGCATCGGAGTTATTGGCACTGGTGGTGCCGTTGACCACCTGATCGCCTGCGATGCTGAAGGTGATCTCCTCCGAAGAGGAGCCGTCGGGCCACATGCGTAGAGCCCCCCGGCCATCGGCGCTTGGACCCAGATAGATCTGGCCGCGGTGGGCGAACAGATAGGCGAAGGTCGTTCCGTCGGCGAAGGGGTCGGTGAGCATGGGGCCCTCCACCGGCATGTCTCCGCCGCCGTCACGACCATCGCCGTCACGCCCATCGGCATCACGACCATCGGCATCACGACCATCGGCATCACTTCCATCTGGCAGACCCCCGTCGCCGTCGCTCAGATCCCCACCATCGCTGGGGCGAATGCATTGATTGGTGACCGGGTCGCAGACGTAGCCGCTCAGGCAGCGGCCCTCGCTGTCGCAGAGCTTGCCATCCATGGACACATCCGGGCATCCCATGGACAAGAGCAGCAGGCAAGCAAGCAGGAGGAAGGACAGGGCCGTTGTTCTTTTTGAGGCTGGTTTCACGAAGTCTCCTGTGGGTCGCGCACACTGGCGCCTCAGGCGCGTCCTCGGCTCAGTCCCGGCTGCGGTAGACCCGGAGCGGGCCGCCTTGCTCGCCCACCAGGAGGTACAGCCAGCTCCATCCGTCGAACTCCAGGGAGACCTGATTCAGGATGCGGTCGTTGCTCGAATCGCCGAAACCCGGTCCGCCCAGGCTTTGGCAGTCGGGGTCCGTGGGCGAGCAGCCCTGGTCTCCCTCGAAGTCCGCCAGGGTCGTGGGATCGGGGGAACTGGAGCGGTAGAGCCGCAGTCCTTCCACAGCGTTGTCGAAGCCCACATAGAGCCGGCCCCCGTGGACGGCCAGCAGGCTGATGGCCGTGTTTTCGGGCTTGTTGAACTGGCAGAGGTCCGCCGGGCCCTGGCTGTTTCCGGCCACGAGGGACCAGTCCCCCGGATCGCAGGCCTCTGCGCTGGCGGGCGAGGGACCGCTTACGAGGCCCGGGTCGCAGCGCCAGAGCTGGGCGGCCCGGCCGCTGGGTCCGGTCTCCACGTTGCGGGCTGCATAGAGGCGGTCCTGGAAAACGGCCATGCCCGACCAGGCTCGGTCGGCGGGCTCCCGGGCCGACTCCAAGCTGCTGGCATGGGAGGCATAGGCGGCGTACTCGGCCGCCGAAGGGGTGATGGCCACCCAGTGATCCGGATGGTGGCCGTAGTCCAGCGGGGCCGGATTGGTGGAGCGGATCAGGCCCCCGTTGTTGCCCAGGTAGAGCCGCTGGTTGAATTCCGCGATGAGATCGATGCTCAGGGGGCTGTGGAGGTTTGCCGGAGCGCCGGCGGAACCGATGCCGGGCATGAGGTGGGCGGCCAGAAAGCAGGAGCCGTGGATGGCCGGATCGCAGGCGACGCCGACGACGTCGCCGTTGCCGTTTTGCTCTGGGTCCAAGCCGGCCTGGCCTGCCAAGGGCAGGTCCAAAAGATTGATCAGGTAGGGGCGCTTGCCCCCGACATCGGGGAAGCCCAAATAGGCTTGATCCTCGGAGACCAGGATTTCAGAGCAGCTCTTAGTGGCCGGGCCCGTGTTCAGGGTCAGATCCAGATACTGCAGATCCAGGCTGCGGTCTGAATCCCGACTGACGTAGACATAGTCCAGGTGGCCCAGGGACCTGCTGCCGCCCAGGAAAATCCAGGGCTGGTCATCCATCACGCCCGAGGCCATGAGGGCCCGGCCGTCTTCGTTGTCGGGGCCGCAGTCGTAGCTGTTGAGGCTGCAGCCGGGTCGGCCGATGGAGGTGTAGGGCGGCGCGGAAGTGTTTTCGCTGATGGAGCCGTCGGCCACCCCATCGGCGGCGATTCGGAATTCCAACAACTCGGGCTCGGATCCGTCGGGCCACATGCGCAGAGCGCCACGGCCGTCCTCGCTGGGGCCCAGGTAGACCCGGCCTCGGTAGGTGAAGAGGTGGGAGAAGACCACTCCGTCGGCGAAGGGGTCCACCAGCACGGGGCCGTCCGCCGGTCCCTCGGGCGGGACGCCGGCGCCTGAGAAGACGGCCCGGTCGGCGGGGAAGGACTCCATGGCCAGTCCGCCGATAGAGGAGACAGCCCCCCATGTCCCATTGTCAAAGCCGTCGCCGTCTCTGTTGTTGGCCACGCTCAGGGTGTAGATTCCTCCGCCCTGTTCGCGGTTGTGGGTGAGCAGGATCCGGTTGCCGGCGCTGAGGACGGCGCTCTCGATGGGGCCCAGGTCGCTGGGCCCGCTGAGCCGGTAGCGCAGGTCGCATTGGGCGGCGTCGCTGCAGACGGCGCTGCCGTCGGCGTCCGGGACGGCTCTTAGTTCCTTCGAGAAGATCAGCTCGATGCTTAAGGGCGATAGGGAGACGGCCCCGATGAGCAAAAGGCCTTGGCCCACCTGGAAGTCGGCGTAGTCGGGCTGGATGAGGGGCGCTCCACCCAGATCCGAGAGCCCGGAGGCCTTGAGGGTGTAGCGCCCGTCCGCCAGCGGGCTCGCCAGCCCCAGGGAGAAGGTCCGGGAATCGATCTCGGTGACCGATTCGATGACGACCCCGCTCAGGGGCGCACAGGTGGCGGACTCGCCGTCGTGAAGCTCGATGCAGTAGTTGGCCGGATTAAGGACTTCCGCAGCCATGGACTCGCTGAAGCGCAGGCGGATTTCATCCATGCTCGAGGCCCAGACAATCTGCAGCCAGGGGTCCAGAGTGGTGACCTGGAGATCGCCGCCCCCGTCCTCGCCCCCGTCCTCGCCCCCGTCTTCACCGGCGTCTTCACCGGCGTCTTCACCCGCGTCTTCACCGGCGTCCTCACCGGCGTCTTCACCCGCGTCTTCACCCGCGTCTTCACCGGCGTCTTCACCCGCGTCTTCACCGGCGTCTTCACCCGCGTCTTCACCGGCATCTTCACCCGCGTCCTCTATCGCCAGATCCAGGGAGGCGTCTGGGACTTCGTCGAACCCGACTCGTCCGCAGGACAGGAGCATGGGCAGGAGCAGAATCAGGAGCAGGAGCAGAAGCGAGCCTGCCAGACGATTGGGCAGCTGGAACATGTCTCGAGTATAGGGGAAAAAGACCAGATCGCATAGGGTATGCTGTCAGCCTAGGAGGGCTTCCATGAAACGGATGCTGTTGCTTATGATCGTAGCGGGGCTCTTGATGCTTCCCGGGATGGGCCAGGCCGCTGAGCGCTTGCTTTACGATGGGGTGATGACGACGGAGGATGCGTCCAACGCTTTTTACTGGTTTGACGTTCCTGATGCCTGCCCAAGCGATTGGACCGGCCCGGATGACTTCCTCTCCGGGCAGTGGCACGCTCGCTACGAGATCATCGAGCAACCCAGCTACGCCAGCTACGGAGAGCCCACGGGCCTGCAGTCCTGCATTTGGCAGGACGGCAAGGGTGGCGACTATCCCGAGACCTGCGGCAGCGTTCATTTCTTGGACGGACCCGGCACCCTCTGGACCGTAGAGACCCCGGCCGATTGGTGGGAGAAGGCCGACAGCTCGGCCTCGGCGACGGTCTTCGACTGGACCCGGGGTGGGGACTTTGTGGACATGGGCTCTCCCACCTGGCACCGCAACGAAGACGGCAGCCGCTGCCTGGCCACCATCGCCTCCTGGGGCGGTTGCGAAGAGAACATGGACGCCCATCTGCCCATGACGCTGCGCATCTCCATCGTCATCGTTTCCGCCGGCTCGGTTTTCTCCGGCTGGGACGCCTACGGCCTGGGTGAGTCCGGGGAAGATGGCGGAGATGGCGGTCCCGGGGAGGATGCGGGCCTGGATGGGGGACTGGATGCAGGTGTCGAAGATGCTTCGGACGCCGGTGAGGACGCCGGGCTGGAGGACGCCGGGCTGGAGGACGCCGGGCTGGAGGACGCCGGGCTGGAGGACGCCGGGCTGGAGGACGCCGGGCTGGAAGATGCCGGGCTGGAAGACGCCGGGCTGGAGGACGCCGGGGTGCCAGGTGACTCGGAGGTGGAGGTGGACGGAGGGTGCGGCTGTGTAGCGGCCGGCTCCCCGGTGGGCCTGTTCGGCCTGTGCCTGTTCGCCTGGCACCTCGCCGGACGGAGGCGCTTTACTCGCCGATGACCTTGAATGGTTAGCGCGATCATCTCCCGCTTCTCCTCCGCTCAACCCGCACGGGAGCAGTCCCTTATCCACAGCCTAGTGCTGCTGACGTGGATAGCCTATAATCTAGATAATTTTGAGAGACCTTCAAAACAAGCTAATGAAAGGAACCCAGTCGATGAAATCCTTTTCATTTGGCAGGACCTTGATGGCCTTGGGGTTGGTCGTTTTCCTCTTCTGCCCGGCAGCCCAGGCTGAACATCCTTCCGACGGGTGGATCGTCTGGGCCTCGGACCGCGAAGACAGCCGCCACGAGATCTACATGATGCAGGCTGACGGCTCCAACGTGACCCGCCTGACCCACACCGGAGCACGCATGCCCATGTGGTCGCCGGACGGACGCTGGATCGCCTACGAGACCGTGCCGGCGGGCGGAACCCGGGTCATGCGTTGGGACAAAAGCGAGGACAAGGAAGTCTTCAACGGAAAACCCAGATTCTGGCTTTCGGATGGCAGTCGGGTGGTCTGCATGGACACAAACGACGATCTCTACCAGGTCAACCCTGAAAACGGCCAGGCGACCTTCTGGCTGCACAGAAGCGATTTCTCCCACCTGGCCGACAAAGGCTGGAGCCCCGGCGGCCTCAGCTCGGATGGACGTTGGCTGGTTACCTGGACCGATCGCTACCGCAACGGCTACACCGGCACCAACGGACAATTCGACGCCTACCACTCAGCTGCCTTGCTGGACATGAACAACAAAAACGAAATCTACTTCATCGGCTCGGGCTGTGAGCCCACCACTCCGCCCGCGGGCGATTGGATTTACCACGTATGCGGGGGCGGCGTCTGCGCCACCCACCCGGACGTGTACCGAATGCAGATCAGCGACCGGGCCAGTCGCAGTTCCTACTCTCCGGTGGTCGCCTATGCGGACCCTCAATTCGGTCACGAGTACTTCCCGCGGATTTCTACCGACGGCGATTGGCTGGTCTACGGGGCCACCACCGGGGATCCGGCATGTCATCCGCATGATGAATGCGACTATGAGATCTTCATCCATCGACTCGGGGGCGACGCCGACAACCGAGAACGCCTGACAAGTCATACGGACAACGATCAATGGCCACACTTGTACGTTGGCAGCCTCTGGGCCGATGAACCGCCCGAACTCACGAGCATCGAGCTGACGGCGGACAGTTCCACGGTCCTGCCCGGCGAGTCCACGGGCATCACCGCCATCCCCGAGGATCAATACGGAAATCCCATTTCGAGCCCAATAGACTGGTCGGTATCTTCCGGGGGAAGCATGGACCCCGCATCCAGTTCGGCCGCAACAAGCCATCGTTCGTTATTTCAATCGAACGGAAGCGAGGGCGATTTCAGCGTCACGGCCTCATCGGGGGGCATTGGGGGAAGCGTACTGATTCAGGTCACGTCAATCGCCTTACCCATACGAATCAATTGCGGAAGCAACAGCTTCGACGTGGACGGCTGGTTACAAGACGACCCCTTCGTGGCCGGCGGAGAAGATTGGGACAACCCCAACAGCGTAGACGTATCCGGCGTGACCAACGCAGCGCCCCAGGAAGTCTACCAAAGCGTGCGGCATTCCACTCCGCATGCCTATTCCATCCTGGTGCCCGATGGAACCTACACGCTGAGACTGCATTTTGCCGATGCGTACGGCGACCGTTCCATGGACTACTTCGTGGAAGGAGAACAAATCCTAGACGACTTCGACATCAGCACCGAAGCCGGGGGTGCCAACCTGGCCCTGGTCAAGGACTTCCCAATCACGGTCACGGACGGTGACGGCATACAGATCCAAGCCGAAGGCACGGGAGACGTCTTCGAAGCCGGCATCGAAGTGCTCACACGGACCGTCGAGGACCCGGACGGAGGCAGCTTACCCGACGGAGACGGAGGCAGCTTACCCGACGGAGACGGAGGCAGCTCGACTGACGGAGACGCAGCCATCCAAGAAGACGGCGCGGGCGGGGACGAACAACTTCTGGATGCCGGCGACCCACCCACCGACGCCGGTCAACTCACGGACGAAGACGAAATCGTAATGTCCGGCGGATGCGGATGCGCCAGCACCCAGGACTTCCCCCTACTGACCCTGCTCCTTGGACTCGCCCTGCTCGCTCACAGAAGACTCTTTTCTTAACACAGCCAGGTTGCGCTCCAGACCCGGAAGGCCAGGCTGCAATTCCTTGGCGCGCTGATAGGCCTTTTCGGCGGCTTGCTTGTCATCGCGGAGCTGATGACTTAGCCCCAAGCTGGCGTGGGCTTCGGCGAAGGTGTCAAGGAGGCTTATGGCTTGCTGATAGTTCCGGATGGCGTAGTCCAGATGCTGGGCAGCGTCCAAGTGCCGAGCTTTTCGGTGAGCGTTGCCCAGGTTGAAGTGGAAGACGGCCAGGGTTTCTTGGTCGCTTAAGGTGCGCAGATAGGCTTCCGGTTGTCCCTCAAAAGGCCACTTCGCCCGGTACCATTCGTCCGGCATGCGCTCTCCTTTGCGCAAGAGCTCGATGTTGGCCCTTGAGGATTTCTGCTGGAAGCGGAGAAAGAAATGCCCAGGCACCAAAACGCCGTGAATCGGCAGGCCCAAGTCACGAGCCAAGACCAGGTACAGACCGGCCAGTCCCAGGCAAGACCCTTTCCGATGGCGGATCACCCAGGGCAACAACATGAAACGAATGTCGGAATCGTCCACCTCCCTGACGAAGCCCTTCTCCTCAAAGATGAATTGACTGAGCGCGGCCACGGCCGCTTCGCCCTTGAGCTCGCCCACGCGCAAGACTGCTTCTTTTCGAAGCCGGGTCCATTCGCCGAGGACTTCCCCGGAAGGAGGAACAGGCGCATCCAGATGAATCCGGGCCTCCTCCGACAAGGACATCAAGGAGGCCGAAAGCGCCGACTTGGACAGATGGGTCTCTTTGGCCGCATCCGTGCAAGCCGCAAACACCAAAACAATCGCAGCCGGCAAGAAAACCAAAACCCACAGAAGCTGGAAGAGCGATTTCAAGCGATCATGACCTTCTGCGAAGCAGAAGCAGAACGAACAGGGCCAGCCAGAGCGAACCGCCAGCCGCCGAAGCGCCGAAATCACAACCACAGCCGCCCTCCACGTCGTCTTCAATATCGGAGCGGCGAATCTCGAAGAGGCCATCGGAGACCGTGGGGGCCTCTCCAAAGTATCCGGTGATCTTTATTCGACAGGACGAGGACGGATCGTCAGGCACCGTCCAGGCAAAGTCGCCCCACGCCGGTTTTTCGGCATCCACCGTCCCGACGATATTCTTCCAGGTTAATCCATCGTCGGGGCTGTAGTCGATTTGAATATCGCTCAGGTTAACCGTGCTCCACCTGATCTGCTGGGTCGAACCGACGGCCCAGACTTCCCCCCCCGTCGGTGCCAGGATAAGGATGGCGGGTTGTTCGGTGACGGTGATCGTCACTTCATCAAAGGCCTGCAGCGCCCCATCATCCGCACTCAAGCGAAGGACGTACTCACCGGCGGCATCGATCTGGGCTTCGGTGTCGGCATTTTCGGCATGGACAAAGGTGACGCTTCCCGGGCCGCTTACTTTCGTCCAGCTTGAGGTCACAGGCCCATCGTCAGTGATGGTACCGTCCAAAAACACGCTTCGCCCCAGCTGGATCAGTTGGGGCAGGCCCGCGTCCACTTCCGGCGCTTGATTCTGTGTCACTGAAATAATCTCGATTCCGTTGACAAAGAAATCGGAGGGCTCAGCCCGGTCGTCGGTGAGTTCTATCTGCAGTCCGTTGCCGTCATCGACCAAAACCGCAAGCTCTTTCACCAAAGCAAGATAGGTTCCGCCGGCCTCGGTGGCGATATCCAGGTCGCTGATTACTTCGGCACCCTCGATCCAGACATCGATGGCCCTTGGCCCAAAAGCATCCCCAAAATGCAGCAGGACCCGGTAGTCACCATCGGGCAGCGCGGCAAAGTCGTATCCACAGACGTTTTCCTCGTTGAAAATCCGATGCCGGCAGGTCCGATACACGTCCGCGGGTGCCGCGTCGGCCACCCCGGTCGTTGCAAAGCTCTCCGAAAAAACGAAATCCTCGCCCCCTTGCACATAGGGCCCATTCCAAGCATCGTCCCCACAGTTGATCTTCATGTGCGTTAGCGATTCCAAACTCACAACAAGACTCACATCATAAGATTGCGGTGAGTTGAGCGCGTTGGCGGATACGACTTCCACCACGGCCTGGTAGAGGCCTTCAGACAAGCCTGCAATATCGATCTGGTTGCTCAAAACCTGGCTGTTGCCGCTTCCGGATACCGTCACATTCAGCCAACTTTGATCTGCGTCCACGGTCACATCAGCCAGAATAGCTTGCCCCGCATTTTGCACTTGCACTTCTTGCGGGTCAGGGTTGACTCCACCCTGCAAGGAATTGAAAGACAGACTGTCCGGGGTCAAGAGGAGAACCGGCTCGACTTCCGTACCCGGCCAAGGAGCCCCGGAGCCGTCTCCCACGGTAAAATCTCCGTACATTTCCCCGCCGCTGGATTGTCCCATCCGTGTGCAGTAATTGCCGCCCACCTTCATGACCACCATGTAGTTGAACTTCTCATCCTGCATGGTGACGAAGCTACCGTCATTGGAAGACCAACGCTGATTGTCGAAACCCTTTTCACCCGTGTAGTCGTAGACCCAATCGAGCTGACCGGAAACACCCCCCGTTCGGATTTGGGTCAAGTTGCAAATCTTGTGATCATGCTCAAGCCCGGTCACACTTTTTCCGTCCGGCGACAAAGAACAGGAACAAGAGCCTCCCGTTCCTCCTTCGCCCCCATCCGAGGTCTTCCAGGTGGTGCCGGTCACATAGGACCAGACCCCGTCCGAGCCCATCTTAACATCGCATTCTGTTCCACCAGTGCCCAAGGCCGTAAGCGCCGGAACAAAGCTTTCGTCTCCCGAAAGCGAAACCCGAACCCACTGTCCACTCTTGACCAGCACGACCTCGGTATTGCTGACCCAATGCACGCCGCCTTCTTGGGTCACCCCGGTGGCGATGGTATGAATGCTGCCGTCCCCAATGCGCATGCGCCCTTTGACGGTGGAGCCATCAAGCCAGGCCAGCTTGGAGCTATCCGGCGAAAACTCCGGCCGGGTGCCCGGCCCAATTTCGACGGTCTGTCCGGTGGACAGCTCGGTGAGGTAGATCTTGTAGCTGGGATCATCAGCCTGGTACGCAAGGGCCCCGTCCCCACACTCCCCCCTCAGCCACGCCAAATCATTAGGGCTGGGGTCCTGGGCCCAAGCAAAATTTGCCAACAGACTAAGAACGAAAATTGTCGCACATAATTTCTTCATTCTTCACCATGGTTTTCCAAAACTAGTCAGGAGAAGCTAGAAGCATCTCCGTTCACGTAGCAATTCTTGCAACAGCGTGGCAAGAATCTGTTTTCCATTCTCATTCCCTAACCTCAGCCAGCATGTGGTCCTATTTCTTTTTCTTTTCAAGCGGCTCCCAATCTTCCCAGTAATTGTAAAGATCACGGGCCGCGAACATCCAGATCACCAGGCGCTTTTTGGCGAGGTCGGCTTCACCTCGTCGCAATAGTTTTTGACGTACGTTGGGGCCGCCTCCGTAGCTCATCACCAGGTCCACTGGATATTGGAGCTGCAGGGCGAGGTGGGCCGACACGCCGGCGTTTCGACAGTAGGTGCGCTGGTAGACGCCGGTGAAACTGTCTCCCAAGACCACGATGGGACTGGCCGCATCGTCTTCATAGTCCGATTTGTCCGGGTTGCTTACACGATGTCCCACCAGGTTTTGCGGCTTATAGGGTTTCTTTTCCTTTTCCGCCAGACGGGAGACCAGATCGCCGTGACGTTTGAAGGTCACCCGAGTCTCTTTGTAGGCGACTGGCTTGGCGGCCAGTTTCTCGTACCAGGGATAGCGCTTGATGCGTTCTGCCATCAGTCCGGATGCCAGCTTCAATCCACGGTCGGTCCAGTGCGTGTCCTGGGTTTGATAAAGCCACTCGTCTCCCTTTTTTCGTTGGGCACGTGCCGCTAAAAACTCCGGCAGCAGATCGACCACTTCGACACCCGCCTCGGTGAGTTCGGCAAGCAACTTGCGACCGTATGGATTCAAAACCGGCAAGGAGTTGGTTTTCCATTTGCCCGGCAGGAGCTTATCTGCAAAGACCTCGGACTTCGTGGGGATGGGGACCAGCAGAAAATCCACCCCGAGGCCTGCGAGGTAGTCTTTGAAGTCGACGATGGTGGCGTAGGGATTCTTACCCGCTGCTTGTTGTTGCAAGTCTCCGCCCACCACATAGTCCAGGGAGTTGCGGAAAAAGAGAAACCCTCCCTTCCCTGCCAGTGCTTTGATCTCTATCGGCCGGCTCTTGAGCTTCTTGTGAATCGCCTTGTGAAGGCCCGCGATCTCCTGGTTCCACTTTTCCCAGGAACCGCCACCCATCTTTTCCAGTTCGGATGCAAGCACCTTGCGCTGGGGCCCAAGAAGAACAGTAAGTTCCCTCTTGCCCGCATCTCCTTGGCTGGCATCTGGCTTTTTGGCATCTGGCTTTTTGACCGAGTCCTTGTCGGCAGAAAACATTCCGTCGACAAGGAAAAGATTGTACAGGGCCTTTCCCCTCGGCTTTCCCCGGATGACCACGGTGGGATGCTCGAAGATCTTGCCCTTGAGCGCCGACACGATCTCCGCCTCGGTCTCCTTCACCGGCCAAACGCTGGCACCGGCCATGTCGAAGATATCGGTGTTGTAGGAGGGGTACCAATAGGAGGCCAACTCATTGGCCCAGGCCTTCACCCCAGCCTGGTCGAGCACCTTCCCTGCGTATTGATTCTTTATGTAAGCCATCACCTCCGGATCGATCAGCGAGGGTTTCAGTTGTCCGTATATCTCTGGAAAACCGTCGCCGTCCTCGTCCGGCATATCTGAAAACAGGCGTGTCCAGGGAGCGAACTCTATTTTCACCAACCACTGAGACCCGTCACCGGCGTCATGCAGATACAGCGAGGTGATTTCCTGGTAGGTAATCTGGATGCTTTTCTGCCCACCCCAACTTTCAGAGCGAACCGAAGTGCGAGCATCCTCAAGCGGACTGGCCTTCTCGTAGTTCCATTGGGAAAGAACATCCACCAGGGGAGCAAAGGCCATCGGACTATTTCGTTCTTCGCTTGTGAGCGGAGTCTGCCCGATGGAGGCCTTGATGCTTTCCGGCACCAGCACGCCGCCGAACAGCGCTCCGGCATCCGGTATGCAAGAGGCGGCTGGGGTGATGCCTTCCGGCGCGGGGTTGAGCGTCATGACGTTGGCGTGGTAGGCGGCGTAGTCGAGATTGGCTCTCGTGGGCCGGGCAATCGTCCGCACGAGCACGCGGGACTGGGTACGCTGGTATCCGGTATCCACTGTGCCGACCTCCCCAGTCCCCGGCCCGAAGGATTTTCCCGGCTTGAGCCCCCATGGAAAGCGCTTGGGGCCGCAGCCCGCCAAACACAGCGCGACCATCACCACAAAAATGCTTGTCCATCTCATTTGGCTATTCATCGTTGTCATGTTCTCCGCGCAACCTGGCCAATCCTGGCCTGATAGCGATCAATGTAGTCACGGATGATCACGGGAAGCATCTGCTCCAGCGAAGTAACAGGCTCCCAGTCCAACAAGCGCCGGGCTTTCTCGATATCGGGCACCCGTTGCTCGGAATCTCCATAACCAGGTCCGTAGAAGTCCTCCGCGGTCACCGAGCGTGTTTCAATATGGCGGGACTCGCCGGAGACCTCCCGGTAAGCCGCAACCATCCGATCCGCCAGTTCCGAGATGGCCAATTCGTTG
>JAFCZJ010000306.1 GCA_019314375.1 Deltaproteobacteria bacterium
CCTGAGCCCAGGTATTCTTGAAGATCCCGGAACAACTTGATGTTTTCCGGGTTGAGCATGAGTGTGCCCTCGCCGTCGTGCAAGAGCAAAACCCGTGGCTTGAAACCCTGCTCCTTGGCAAAGCGCACGACTTCCCGGACTTCCTCCGGCGGCGCCGCGCCGATGACCGCGGACAGGGTCACGCGAAATTTGGCCAGGCGAGCCAGCATCTCCAAGCGACTTTTCAAGGGACGGAGTACCTTGATCGTCACCTCGTTGGGTTCCACCCCGTCGATGCTGATCTGCATGTCGGTCAGGCCCGCCGCGTTCAGGGCGTGGACCTTGGATTCGTTGAGCAGATAGGCATTGCTGATCATCCAGCGGGCGACAAAGCCCATGCTCTTGGCCTCGGCCACAAGGCGCACGATTTGCGGATGCATCAGGGGCTCGCCGCCGGTCAGCTCCAGGCCCAGGGTCCCCAGATCCCGGATCTTCGCCATGCGGGTCATGAGTACGTCGAAGGGTACGGGCTCCGAGTGATCGTCGAATTCGTTGCAATACCCGCACTTCAGGTTGCAGCGACGGGTGACCACCAACTGGGCCAAAAAGGGCGAGTAGGGAATTTTTCGTATGCGATCCAAGATGGAAATCATCGATGTGGGCTCCTACATAGTGTCCATCTTAGAACCCCTGTTTTTAGAGGGACACGGTGCAAAAAATGCAATCTTAAAGTGCCCGTCTTTAGCCAAGTTGGCGTTTTGGGACGGGTACTGAATAAGCATCTTCGTCAGGGCCCAAGCTAAACGTCAAATCGTTGGAAATCAAGCAAGAAATCCTCATGGGCCTCTGGTGTCGCAATGGCCGTGCCAGTTGTGAACCGTCCAGTCGAGTCCAAGAAAGTCCAAGCGCCATGGAGGTTTGACAGGACAGGTACAGCATGCAAAGCTCGCGCGGGCTTACGTTCATTGGGCCGAAAGGCACAGGTGTGGATAATTGGCGTCACGTTTGACCAAATACCTGAACCTCACCTTCCTGATCATCGGCGTCGGCCTGCTTGTGGGTCTGCTTTTCAAGATGGACACGGAAGAGGTGGGGGCCCGTTTGCTTCAGGTGGGTTGGTACTTTCCACCGGCCTTCTTCTCCTACGTGCTGGGCCTTTTCCTCACGGCCTCGGCTTGGCGCTGCATTGTGGATCCGGCGGCATCCCGCGCCACCTACCGGGACTTTTTGGCCGCGCTCTGGGCCGGCCACGCGGTCAACCAGGTCACGCCGACCGCGAGCCTGGGCGAGGTCTTCAAGGGCACGATCTTGAAGGGCAAGGTGGACGGCGAAGAGCTGGTCGCCTCGCTGATCACCTTCAATTTCATGAGCACCTTCGTGGTGCAGATTTTCACCATCACAGGCCCCGTGGTCGTGCTCTTCGCCGTGGATCTACCCAGCGAGGTCATCTGGACCCTCTTCGGCGCGGCTTTCATCATGTTTATCCCCGTAGGCCTTTTGGCCCTGCTTTTGCGCTGGGGCGTGGCCAGCAAGGTCGTCGGCCTGTTGCAACGCCTGCCGCTCGTCAAGTTCAAGGACCCGGATGCCTTGCTGACCAAGGCTCGCTCCATCGATGAGCGCATCCGGCGTTTCCGCAAATGTCGCCCAAAGAAGTTTTTGGGCGCCGTGTTCTGTCTCTTTCTGGTCAGGCTCTGCCAGGTGGCCGAACTCTGGTTCATCCTCATGGGCCTCTTGCCGGACGAAAGCGCGGGCTTCCTTCTCATGCTGGCCTTGCTCACCCAAACCGCAACCCAGCTCATCGCCTGGGTGATGACCTTTGTGCCGGGGCAGGTGGGCGTGGCCGAAGGCGGCAGCGCTTTGCTTTTTCAGTGGCTGGGCATGGACCCCTTGACGGGGTTTTCCATGGAAATCATGCGCCGCATTCGAAAGCTGCTGGGTATCAGCACCGGGCTGATAATCGGCTGGTTTGTGGTTTGGCGGAAAAAATAGGGAAAGAAAGAGCTACGGTCAGGCCTTGACATGATCCGTGGCGGGGCGCAGCAGCAACACGGCCACGCGCAACCAATGTATGAGCGCGGTGGCTGCATTCCAGAGCACGACCACGTAAAAAGTTTCGAGCGGGCGGCCTAAGGCCATGCCGATGAGGAAGAAGGCCACATTGGTGTTGCGATTGCTCGCCACAAAGCGAATGGCTGCATCGATGGGACTTGCCTCATCAAGGATTATGCCGCGCTTGGCGCGATAAAGTGAATAGGTCCCATTGTCGATGAAGTGAGCTGCAATCCAGCCCGCGGTCCACCAGATGAAGATTTGCTGGCTGAATCCATTGGAGAGAAACCACCCGATGGCAATCATCCAGGAGACTTCATAGACTTTGTCGAAGAGGTGTTCCAATTCGCCAAGCTTGCTGGTTTTGATCTGAACGCGAGCCTGTCGTCCATCCAGGCCGTCCAAAATGCCCACGGCAACAGCCATCCCAAGAGCCCACCACCAGTGCCCCAGAACAAAAAGCGCCGTCGCGCCGAATGCGACCAGGTTGCACATGATCGTTACCTGATTCGGCGTGATGGGTGTCTCGGCTAGAAAGTAGCTGATGAAGGTTTCCGCCGGTCGGTTGATCAAATAGACCCACCACTCCATGTGGCCCTTGCTGACCGACTTGGCCATGATCCATCGGGCGGTTTTTTGATCCTCCAGATCACGAACTTCGATCCAGTAAGGTCGCAAGGCCCTGCGGATTGCCAGGTTGTAGCGGGGCAGGGTCTCTACGTCGACGGCTTCGAGGCCCTGGGCAGTCGCCACCTGTTCAGCCACCAGAACCGGCTCGGCAGCATCCTTCAAAGCCTGGATGAACTGTTCCTTGTCGACTCGTGCCAGGCCGGCAAAGACCTTGTCCTGAACGCGAATCCGTTCATGCCTTATGCCCTCGGGTTTGGAATCGACCAAGACCGAGGATTTGTCCCATTCGCAGGCCCACTTCAGCAAGCGTCCATCGTAGATTACGTGCGCATCCACAAGCAGGACCGCGTCGTCGCTCTG
>JAFCZJ010000192.1 GCA_019314375.1 Deltaproteobacteria bacterium
AGATTCCGCAACTCATCGGGAGGAGCGTTATTTTCCGTGCAATATTGACCTAAAGACATCAACAATGACTCTGCTTGATTTTCTGTGTATTCTTTATCGTAAAGATAGACAGAAAAGCTTGAAAACAAAAGGGCAACAACCACAAATAATATATGTCCGTTATGAACAAGAAAAATCCATGTTCCTTGTGTAATTCTTTTGATACAGCAGAATAGCATTCCAACAATCAGAGAAAGGGCTGCTAGAGCACCAAAGGAAGGGGTTCCAACAAGGACATCCATCACAAATAGTGCAACAGCAAAAACAATTATCTTCACCAGTTCGGCTTTCTTCTTTTGCTGGCCAGACATTTCTTTTCTCCTCCTGCCCCGACGATTACTTGTCACAATAGACAATACCCTTACAGAGTCTATTGCCAAAAAGAGCATCATTAGCGCCAGTAACACCTGCAAATATTTGCGCAGGGGTCGGTTCTGAATTTCTCGGGAAGCTGAAGATCGCGGGGATCTCGGTCATAGCTGAGCTTGAAGTCGCACACATGTTGAGGCCACGGCTCATCGAACGTAAATCCCTCCAGCATGCTAAGTCGACCCGAGCGGACGAAGAGGACGAACCCAGCACCATGGGCCAAATTGCTCAATTCATCGTATACATCACTGATCTGGAAATCGCCGTCCAGGACAGGCGCGCTTGCCTCCACCTCGAAGTCGCAGAAGAAACCAACACCCGTCTTTTTTCGTTCTACAACACGCGCCTTCTCGGCCTGAACTCGGAGCACCGCGAGTGCCGGATGGTCGCCAGAAAGCAGTTTGTTTAGTACGGCCTGTTCCAGTTCGTTAGTACCTTGCATGGCTCGTGTTGCTCCTATGGGATCCAGAAGCTGCCCACGCGGGCAATCCCATCCTCGAAAACATGCCGATCCTCTTGGCGATCCCCCCATTCACTAGCAGCGCAAACAGCCCAAGCCGAAATTTCCTGAACATGCCCCCACTCCTTGAACAAGATAAATGAATTCCCTGGTCCCACTGTGTCCAAGCCTAGAAAGCAGGCCTGATTTTGTCAAGGACGGCAGAGGATTTCATCGGGCCTGATCCATCCTTGACTCAGCCTCCTTGCCTCCCTACACTCTTCGGCGGATGCATTCCGGGAGGAACTCATGCGTCGTAAAACATTGCTCGCGATCATCGTCATGCTCTCTGTTGGCTTGACCTGCCTTGCACAAGATGCGAAGCCGCCCAAGCCGAAGAAAGTCCCGGCCTCCCAGGTTCGAGGGCAACCTGAAATCAAGGCGGATCAGGAAATCGCGGTCTTCATTTGGTCGGACAAGGAAGGCATCCACTTGCGCTGGACCAGCGGCAAAGAGCCGGTTCTGATCCAGGGCCGCATCGATGCGGACAAGCCCATCAAGAACCACAAGCGCATCATGGAACTAGGCAGCGGGTTCGTGGAGGCCTCCGGAGACCGCATCTTGATGTTCTCGACCACCTTGCGCAAAGGCATCGACGGCATCGATCTGCAGGTGCCCGGCAGCAAGCGCTTCCAGTTGGAGCTGCACATCGACGGCAAAGAGCCCCTGGTCGAACAGGTTCACTTCGGCAAAGGCATGACGCCGCCCAAGGGTTTTCCCCTCCTGATTTATATCTAAGCCTGAGCGACCTGCCTCAGCGCAGGGCCGATTTGCTCCCCAAGCTCAACAGACAAATGGGTCCCCGGACCAAGAAGGCGAGCAACTCCATCTCCCGCTGAACCCGAGCCATGCTGGAAGTTCCCTGCCCGGGCTCCCGCAACAGCCGACCGGAAAGGCGATCATCCGCCACCAGCAGAATCCCGAGATCGCAATTCTTCAGCTCAAAAGCCGCAGCCAGCGAAGTCAAAGCCGAAACCAGCTCAGCGGCATGAAAAACTGTGTGCAGCTGAGCCTGGCTGCGACGCAAGCCCGCCGGCAGAGCCAGACCCGAGCCCACCGACTCGGTCCGCAGCCACCCACAGTCATGCAAGGCAGCCTGAATCTGCAAATCCAGCTCGTCGACGGTGAAAGACCGCGGCAACTCCACGACCTTGAGACAAGTCTCCAGGTCCAACATGGCTGGGTGCAGAATGCTGATGGGCCTGGCCCCTTGCACATATCGCCGTCCTCCCGGCCACAAAAAATCCACTGAAGCCTGGCTGACCGACTCGGCCATGACAGAAAAAACACGATCGCGCTCACCTTGAAGCACCAGGATACCGCGCGCCTTGTGCCCCTTGCGTGCGGGAAAACTGCGACGCAACCAGGAACGAAACGCCGCGCCGTCTTCTCCGGTGTACGCCAATTTCAATTGGCGAACCTTGCCCCCGGCGCGAAACAAACGGGCCTCGACCTGCTGATTCTCGGCAAAGTTCAATCGTACCCGCAGCTCACCCTCACCCGGATCGGGAAAAAAGCCCTCCTCATCCACCTTGCACACGAGATAACCGGAGAGCGTGGTTTTGCCTACCCGATGACGAAAGGTTGCTTTGGTCATGAATGCAACGAAAGCACAGCTGCCAACCCCAAGGCAAATCCGCGACTTGACAAGTTTCCCTTTCCCCTATGTTGTGTCTGGATGCTGCGCACACTTGCCATCCTGCTCTTCGCCAACTTGCTGTTTTCCCCACTGGTGGCGGGGGCGGCCAAGCCCAAGACCCCAGAGCCCGTGGTCCAACTACGCCAGGCAGTGGAGCTACACAGACAAGGAAAACACGCGGCATGCGCCAGGCTCCTCGGCCAACCGCGTTCGGGCAAATTGCTCAACGAAGACGCAGCCATTTTGCTCCTGGCCCAATGCAACTTCTATGCGGGTCAAATCAAAAACGCCCGCGTAAACTTTGCCCGACTGGTCAAGCTTCACCCCGAGAGCCTCTTTTCCGGCCTGGCCAAAGCCCGCGTGGCCGACTGCCTCTGGCTGGAAGGAAAACAGAAACAAGCCGCGATCTCTTATGCCAGGCTGGAAAGAGTCAAAGACGCCAAAATCGACCAGGCCGTCGGGCTGCACCATCGCGCCATGCATGCCTATGGAAGGGGAAAGAAAGCCCAGGGCGACGCCCGATGGCTTGCCCTGCGCCTGCGCCACACAAGGCACCCCCTGGCGACACCAGCCCCACCCGGCCGTTCGATCCCCGAATGGAGCCGCGCACAGACGATGCGTCTCGCAAGGGCTCTGAATAAAGCCCGGCGCTGGGATGAAGCCCTGGCCCTGCTGGACGGTTTGCCCGATCCAGGAAACCGCAAGCGCCGATTTGAGATGGCGCATTTGGCCGGACACCTGATTTTCGACAAACGGGGCCGATATGCCCAGGCAGCCGAAATGCTGCTGGGTATACGCCGATATGCCCCAAGCCCAGTCCTTGAAGAAAACGCCTGGTTCTTCGGCTCCAGGGCATTGGGCAGGGCTGACAGGGACCGCGAAGCCGTACTAAGCCACCTGGCCATGATCAAAAGCCACCCCAAGGGAAAACACAGGGCGCGTGCCTTGTTCTATGCGGGCTGGCTGGAGCAAAACCAGGGCAGGCACAAAGAAGCCCTGCCTCTGTTTACCCAGGTGATGCAGCAACACCCCAAAAGCCGATGGGCTCGTCAAGCGCGCTGGTACAAAGCCTGGTGCTTACTTCGCACCAAGCGCTGGGCAGATGCCATCCAGGCCATGGCCGATGATCTCCATCACCCAAACTGGCGAATCGGCGGCCGCGCCATGTATTGGACCGCCATGGCCCATCGGGCCCAAGGCGAAAAAGACAAGACAAAAAAACACCTCGGCAAACTAATCAAACGACACCCCCTAACCTGGTACAGCCTGCTGGCCCGCCAGCGCCTGGGCTCCAAGGCGCCGCCGACCCCCAAGGTAATAACCGCGCAAGCCGATGCGCCGGCTCCGGCAGACCCTCTGCTCCAGCGTAGCACCGAACTGCTTCAAGCCGGCCTGCAGGGCTTGGCCGCACAAAGGCTGCGGCATGGCTCCCGCGCTTTCCGCAAACGACACCCGGGCCGCAAGGGTCGGCTTGCCCTGATGGCAGCCTACCGACAGGCCGGTGATTTCAACAGACCCTGGCGCCTGGCGGTCGTGGCAGACCAGCGAGCCTTGCGCAGCCTGCCGGACAAGCAAAGTCGACCCATCTGGGACCATGCCTATGCGGCATGCGAACGAAATCTCATCGAACGTTACGCCGGAGGTGACGGGGATTTCTCCAGACTGCTGCAAGCCATCATGCGCATCGAAAGCGGTTTCGATCCCTTGGCTTTTTCCGTGGCCAACGCACGCGGCTTGATGCAAATGATCCCGCCCACGGCCAAGCGAGTAGCGCAGGAGCTGAAAATTCAGGACTTCCATCCCGACGATCTTTTTCGCCCGGAAACCAACGTGCGGACGGCCGCCTGGTACATCGGGCATCTGCTCAAAAAATTCAAGCGTCAATGGCCCCTGGTCGCGGCGGCTTATAACGGCGGTCCCCCCAACATGATGCGCTGGTGCAAAGATCCGGACATGGCCGGCCTTGAACTGGACGCCTTTGTCGAAAATATCCCCTTCACCGAATCACGAAAATACGCCAAGGCGGTCACCACGGCCCTGGCTCGATATGCGATCCTCGAAGGCCAGCCGCTACCCACGCTTAAGCTGAAAGTAGATACAAACTTTCTGGAGATGATGCCCGACTTCTGATCTCAGAGGCTTCGGCGATACAGGTCCAAAAGATCTTCCATGCTCCATTCGCCCGGAGAAATACCCAAATGCCCTTTGCCGGTGGACTGCTTGGCGAATCGCTCAATCTCTGAATCCTGAACCCCGTATGCGCCAAGACGAGGCGCCACACCCACGGATTCCATGAAGGCTCGCAGGGCATCCGGCGCGTCATCCTTGTTTCCCAGCAGACCGCCAATCTTGGCGACCCGGGCCTGCACAAATTCGTCATCCAGGTCGGACAAGCGCTCGAGAAAGGCCGGCAACAACAAACAACAAGCCCGACCGTGAGGGATGTCGTAAAACACCGTGATCGGATAACTCAAAGCGTGCGGTACCAAAGTACGCGTATCCGCGATGGCCATCCCCGCCAGACAAGCAGCCAGCTGCATGCTGGAGCGACCCGGAATAAAGGACCCGTCCTCGCGAACCGAAGGAAGGCTCTTGAAAACAAGCTCGATCGCCTCCGTGGCGTACATATCACTGAACGGGGATCGCAGACTCGACAACAAGGCCTCGACCGCATGACTCAAAGCATCCAGGCCCGTGTCCACAGACACCTTTTCCGGCATGGAGGTGGTCAGCTCAGGGTCCAAGATGGCCAAGCGAGGAAACATGTGCGGATTGCTGATGCCGAACTTGTCACATTCGGCGGGATCGGTCACCACGGAGTAAGGCGTAACTTCCGAACCCGTGCCCGAGGTGGTGGGCACCACCACCAGTGGCAGGGGTGGCCTTGCGGGCCTGGCCCCACAGACAAACTCCTTGATGTCGGAACCATTGGCGGCGGTCAAGGCGATGGCCTTGGCCGCATCCAAAGCACTGCCGCCCCCAATGCCCAAAATCCACTTAATCTGCTTCTCTTGAGCCAACTTAGCGCCATCCGTGATGGTGCTCAAGGTGGGGTTGGGCTCCACCTGATCGAAAAGAACACTTTCGATCTGGGCCGACAACAAAGCATCCTGCGCCGTCTCGAGCAAACCGCTCAAGCGAGCTGATCGGCGCCCTGTCACGATAAGACATCGATGACGAATGCTGGCCACCTCGTCGGACAAGCGATCGATACTGCCCGGACCAAAAATCAACCGGGTCGGCATGTGATGGGTAAAAGACGTCACAAACAGCACCTCGATTATTTCCCAAATCGAGCACTTAATGTACCGGCTCAAAGCAAAGAGGTCAAGTTCAGATCCCAAACACCTGGTCACTCGAGTTTCCACCCCGACGCAAAACTCGGGAACACTTCATATCTATATGTATTGATGGGCTTTTTCTGGAATACAAACCGCCCAACAGGCAGCACAAGTGTGCCAACGTGTCGCGATCTAATAGGACAAACTTTAGCCTATTGATAAATTCTCCTTACATGCCAATGACATAGACGGATTTTGAGACCCGGGCGATTCTGGCACATAGATTGCTCTATATGTCACCAAGAAGGAGGCATCCATGAAAACACCTGCGAATCAAAACTTTCTGAGGATTCTGGCACTGCTAAGCAGTATGTCTTTGGCCGCCTGCATTCAGCCTACCCAGACCGGCGCACTGGAGGAAGAGCAACTTTACAACACCAACGGGCTGCAAACAGGACATAGCCTCTTTGACTCAGACGGCCTGGCACCGGCCGCATCCACGACCAGTCCCTTTATCCGGGTTGGTCTGATGTGGGATGCTCCGAAAGACACGGTCTTGGAAGGCCGCTTCGGAGACGGCGAGGAAAACTGGTCCGCCTGGATGCCCATCGAGGCCTACTGGAGCGAAGAAGGTGCCCACGCCGGACACTTGAACGCTCCCGAAAACACCAGCCAAGTCTTTCAGTTGCGCGTCCTGGCCGGTCCCGCGCCCAGCTACTTGTTCGCGGAAGGCATCGACCAGGTAGCCGAGGCCATCTCGGTCGAAGCCGTCGAGGGATATGGCCGACTAGAACAAGCCCTGGCTCCCTCCAGCTTGGTCAATTCTCGCTCTTCCTGGGGTGCCCGCAGCCCCAGCTGTTCCTCTGGCTCTCACAGCATCTACCGCTCGACCATCCACCACACCGACACGCCCATTCCCGACTCCATCACGCCCGCGGCCCGCATGAGGCAAATGCAGGACTACCACATGAACACCAAGGGCTGGTGCGACATCGGCTACCACTTCATCGTGGACCGTGACGGCGTCGCCTGGCAGGGCCGCTCCGAAACCGTAATTGGGGCGCATGTGGCCAGCAACAACACGGGCAATGTGGGTATCTCCTTCATGGGCAGCTACAACTCCACCTCGCCCACCCAGGGGCAGATGGACAAAGCCAAAAGCTTGCTGGCCTGGTTAAATAGCACCCATAGCCTGGACTTGGATCGTTCCCACGTCAAAGGACACCGGGAATACCGCGGCAACAACGCGGGCGACTGCCCCGGTGACAAAATCTACTCCCGCATCGGTGAATTGCTTGGCGGGGAAAGCAACACCCCTGATCCGGATCCGGACCCCGATCCAGATCCCGAAGAAACCACCCCCGGCAATGGCACCGTCCAAGGCGTGGTCTTCGTCGACACGGGCGTAGGCACTTCGGACATGAGCACCCGCATTTCCGGGGCCAGCGTGTCCGCAAACGGCCAAAACACCGTGGCCGGCACCGGCGACGCCATGTGGACCATGAGTCTGCCCGCGGGTACCTATACCTTCGCAGCCACCGCCGACGGATATGACAGAGGCACTCGCTCCTGCACGGTGCTGGCGAATCAAGAAGTTTGGTGCTCGATCGGCCTCAACGCGGGCTCTGGAGATTCGAACCCCGAAGAAGACCCCGGCGAGGACTATGACAGCGATTCCGATGGCTCCTCCGAAAGCGAAGAAACCGCGGATTCGACCGGAGTCTGGGGCGGCGCGCCCGGCCTGGATGATAACGGCCAGCCCAAAGGGCGCATCTACGGCTACGTCCTCGAGATGATTTCAGCCTCCGACTTCGACCAATGCGAAGGCAACCGAGTCCCCAAAGCCCTCGTTCGTTCCGACAGCGGCGAATGGGTCAAGGCTGACGACGACGGTTTGTTCGAAATCTGGGTGCCCGGCGGTGCCCACACCCTCTTCGCCAAGTCAGCAGGTTATTTGGACGGCGGCTGGCCCTGCACCGTGGCACCTGGCGGCGAGACCATTTGCTGCATCGGCTTGGCGCCGGAAACCCTGCAGGGCACCGCAAACGACGTAAGCGAGGCCCAGGAAGATATGGAACTGACGGGTTGTGCCAGCGCGCCCATGAACTCAAGCGCCGGAGTCCTGCCGCTGCTCTTGTTGGCCGGCTTGGCCCTGCGCCGAAGAAAGACCCGATAAGAAAAACTCAGGTGCCTGCGGACTTGCTTGTCTCTTCGGAGGAACCGGATGCGTCGGGGGATTCCTCACTGCCTTCTTCCGGCTTGGGGATACACATTTTTTCATATTGGTCGATCACGATCTGAGCCGAACGCACGCCCAGTTCGTGGGAACGATCAAAATGGATCTTGGACATCTGACACAGCCCCATGCCCATGAGCACGACCGCCAGATTGTGATGCGCCTGGGGAAACTCCTCCCGAATGACCAGGGCTTGTAAAAAAGCCCGAGCCGCTTTTTCCAAGGCATCCCCCCGGGTATGCGTCAGGCCCAAATTGTACCAGGCCGTGGCGTTCGTCGCATCGATGCGCACAGCCTCTTCCAACTGAGCCAGGCCTTCCTTCATCTTTTTCTGGTTGGTCAAAAACAAACCCAAGTTGCTTCGCACGTTGGCGTCATCTGGCTTGAGTTCCACCGCTTTGTAGCCCGCCTTGATCGACTCGTCGGCCTTGCCCAACTGAGACAGGGTCAAGGAAAGTTGCGCCCAGGCCACGGCGCTCTTGGGGTCTTTGGCCACGGCGGCACGCAACACGACCTCGGCCTCATCTCGCCGCTTGAGTCTTCGCAACAACAAGGCCTTTTCCACATAGGCCTCAATCCGCTCAGGCTGCAGTTCGATCACCTTGCTATAAAACCGGACGGCCCCGTCACGGTCCCCCCGCTTGCTCATGGCCACGGCCAAATGAAAATGCAATTCGGGATCCGCGCCCTGCGTCTTTAGGCACTTGCGAAGATGAGCCGTCCCTTCCGGCAACTTGCCCTCCTCAACCAGAAGCCAACCCAGGCGGTGCTCCACCACCATATCCTTGGGCCGCATACGCAACACCCTGCGGCAAGCCGCCACGGCGTTCTCCTGCGCCTCGTCCAAGCAGGCCTGCCGCACGATATCCAAAGAAGCAGAAGCATCGGAACCCGCATCTTGATCATCTTTAACCTGAGCCCCCGGGCAGGCCACCAGGCCCAAGGCCAAGATCCAAGTCGCTCCAGTCAACAACCATCGCGCATTTTTCATGAAAGGCAGGCTAAGGCAGCCCACGGGTGGAAGTCAAACACGCAAAATTGAACACCTTTGCTTCTGGTTGATATACGATACGGCTACCAGATAAAGCCACGGGGAAAGGAGTGATCCCTTGAAGTCAAAGACTTTCATGTTTATCGCCTTTTTGGCGGTCCTGGGTGTCGGCTATTGGGCCTACCAAGAGGGGGCCCTCGACGGAATGCTTTCCTTCGGTGAAAAAAGCCATGGGGACCCTTTCTTAGATGCACCGGTCAGCACGGTCCCGGGACTGGTCAGCAAA
>JAFCZJ010000193.1 GCA_019314375.1 Deltaproteobacteria bacterium
ATGCCAGAGATGAGCTGAGCGTTGGCGCAGCTTGTTCATGATGGCCGATTCGCAGCCTCGGCTTTCGATGAGATGGGCCTTTTGCAAAGAAATAAGCGCTGGATCATCGGCCGACAAGCTGCCGTTTGTCAGATCCCGGTAGGACTTTTCGCTAAGCCAGGCGTATTCGCCGGCATCATTGGTCAAAAGAACTCGCCCGCCAAGATGCCGCGTCCGCATCGGCATCGGCTGCACAGGGGCAGCTTGTTCGAAAGGAACGCTAGGCTTGGTCATGAGATCGACCTGCAAACCGCGGCGGCCAGGGCGTGGTTGGCGAACTCGTCGGCCACGCGATCCGCAAGCTTGGGTTTGAGTACGCGTAGTCGTACCTGCCAGTAGCTGCCCTTGCGCTGGAAGGCGACCTGGGCGATGGCAGCAAAAGCCTCGGCGGTCTTCAACAGAGCGTCCTTCGGGTAGATGACGGCGTCTAAGCGAAGGCTCCGCTCCGGAGGACGAGCCCTTTTAGTCTTCTTCTTGGCCGCCATACTTTTCCTCCCAGGGAACCGCGATCCCCAAGGGATCTTCAGTGTAATCCAGCTCTTCTATTTCGTTGGTTTTGTCTGGTTCTGTCTCTTCGGTCCAGGGCTCGGCCGACATAAGGGCTCGGCCCACGATGGCCTCTCGAATGCCAGTGGTGCGAGCCGCCACCTGTTGTCTCATCAACTGCTGCAGGAGTTCGTTGTCATAATCGCCGGCCAGGGCCTCTAGTGCTTTGGCGCTGAGTTTTCGCTTGCCCTTGAGCCATATCAACAGTTGGCCACGACCGGTCCGTTCAAGTCGCACATAGCAGCGATCGATAAAGCGATAGGCCGCTGCCAAGGAGACCTCTCTTGGATAGATTTTTTCGTCCAAAAGAAGACCGATTCGGTTGCCACGGCTGTCGATTTCGACGTTTTCCATATCCACACCTTTCGTCTGATCATTTGACAGCATAAGCAATATTGGAAGCGGCTTCAATCTGCTTTAGCGTCTCAGTCGTTTTTTAGCCGTTTGAGAAAGGTTTCAAAATGCTCAGGCCGAAGGCCTTGGCCATGTCTACCGGGAGACCACCACAAAGCTCCCTGAGATTGCAGGATTTGCAGCGCAAGCTAAAGCATCGGTGCAGGGTGCAGATGAAGTGCTTGGCAAAAAGATCGAGATCGATGCGAGTGGTTTGGGCCAGGACCTCGACCGGCAGGGCTGGGGCTTCCCAATGGGTCTTGGCACCTGGCAGCAGACAGGCTGGCAGGTTGACCAGGTGCAGGGGTTGTTCACCCAGGGGCTTGAGGGCCATCCCCGGTTGAACGCCGCGTTGACACAAGGCGCTCAGGCCACTGAAACGTGGAGTCTGGACCCAGAAATTTCCTGGGTTTGCCATTACTTTGTCCTTCTCGCTACGCATCCAGGCTGCTGCATCGGCTTCAAGCAGGACCCAAATGGGCCCCCAATTTCCTCTGAGCAAGGCATCGAGTACCGCGGGGTTTTGACTGCCGACCCGTTCGGCCCTGGGCCAATCCTCCGCCAGAGGAGCAAAAGGGTCCTCCGTCGGTGCTTCATCAAGACTCAGCACCCACGTCTCGGGGACAAAACCTAGCCGACGACCGCCCTCTCGGGCCTCTTGAAGGCTCTCCGCATGAATCTCCAGGCGCTGAACTCCCTTTACCAGAGCGTCTAGCGAAGTGCTCTGCGAAGTGGGGGGCGAAGTCCTCGAAGGGGGCGAAGTCCCATTCGAGGACACCTCGTTTTTGGTGTCGAGGCCCAGGGCGGAGAATTGGCCTGTTTTTGTTTGATTCAGTATGTCTTCTAGGGAGTTACAGAATCCGCTGACAAAACAATGGCGGCAGCGGTCGGGCTCTCGGCATGGTAAGGGCTCGCCTTCGAGCCAGCGTTCCAGTTCGGCCCTCCGTCCCCGGATTTCGTCGTGCAATTTGTATGGATCCTGGATCAGATCTTCATGGCCTTCTAGCAATTCTGGAGGCAATCGGTTGGTCCAGAGGACGGCGCCGGATCCTTGGGCTTGTTCGATCGCCTTGGGCAAAACCCGCGATGCCCGGGCCGGATCAAAAAAGATGCTTTCTTTGTTCTCCCAGGCGCGCCCAAAAGGAACCGGGTAGAGTAAGTCAAATTCGAAGATTCCCTCTTCAATAAAAAAACTCAAGATATCCGGCAGGGTGTCTATGTTTGATGCGTTGAGCACCACGTCGATGTTGACCACCACCTGCCCCGTCTCAAGCAGATTCTGGATGCCAGCCAAGCTCTGCGCGAAAGCGCCGGGTACGCCCACGAGGTTGTCGTGCAGGGCTGCATGGTGGCCATGCATGGAAAACGTCGCTTCGCTCAAGCCTGCGGAGGCTGCCCTTCGGGCGAATTCGGCGTAGGCAAACATGCGTCCGTTGGTGACGGTTTGGATCCAGCCGAAACCCTGCTCTCTGGCGTAATCGACCAGCTTCAGGAAATCAGGGTGCAGGGTGGGTTCGCCACCGGAGAGAATGAGCCGCTCTCCCCCATCTTCTAGGCTTTCTTTGATGGCCTTGTGCAGTTCTTCAACGGGGCGCATTGAGCCATCGTGGCCCAAAGCGTCGAGACAGAAGACGCAGCGGTTGTTGCAGCTGCGGTTCAGGCGCAACCAGAGGCGTTTTTCTTCGGCCATGGCCTTGCGGTCGGATGCGTCGAAAATGGGTAAACCTCCTTTTTTCAACTCAGACCAAAGTGAAGGGGCCCGATTTGAGGCCAGCGCGACGTTTATCAAAACGGTAAAGACGGGCCGCCCTGTGGGGCACTCCCTTTTCATGCTCGGTCAAAGACTGCAGGCAATTGGTGGATAAAGCTCGCCGTCTGAAGTTTCGTTTATCCACGGGCCGCTCCAAAACCGCCTCGTAAGCCCGTTGTAATTGCCCCAAACTGAATTTGTCACCCAGGAGTTCAAAGGCCACCGGCTGGTACGCGATCAGGGCTTTCAGCATCGAAAGGCCGGCTCGGGCCATTTTTTCGTGATCAAAGGCCATGGGCTTCCACGCGTCCAAGGGTCTCCAGCCGGCGTCTCGATCCGCCGCCTCCAGATTCACCAAGCCCAGCATGGCGGATGAGATCACTCGACCCCGAGGATCCCGACCCAATGCATCAAAGGCCCCAATTTGTCGAAATCTGGCGGGCAGGAATCCGGTTTTCTCCCGCAGAAGACGCTCACATCCCTGCTCCAGGGTTTCTTCCAGACGCAAGAGGCCCCCCGGCAGAACAGCCTGATCCAAATATGGCTCATCTTCCCGCCGAAGGCAGAATAAATTCAGGCCTTCATCACCCAGCCCCAGCAAAACGCAGTCCACGGCCAGTGTTGGGCGCTGAGGGCCGGAGCTCATGTCTTGCTCTTTTCAGCCGTTTGCTTTGTGTTCAGTGCTTCATCCAATGCTTCCAACTCCATCTCAAAGCCGCCGGAAAGAATGGGAAATCGGCACCAGGTTTTGGGATCCAGGTTTTCGTCGTCCAAGTGAAAACTGGGTGCGTAACGTTCCCGCTTCCACTGATTGCGGCACCAGAGGATAAAAAATTTCTTTACCCATTGACCCACCTGGACTGCCTCTTGGTTGGGGAAGGCCGCCTGCATTAGCTCCCAGGTTTCCATTGGGCTGCGTTTGTCCCGGATGGCCGCTCGCTCGATGGCGTCCAAAATGTCGTAAGGCATCAGGTCTGACTCGTCTGTCTGGTGCTGTTCGGCCGGTCTGAGCTCAGCCGTGGGCGCCAGCTCATTGACGGCCTTGAGTTCGGGGATGGGTCCGAGCCCCAAAGGACCCGTGCGCTCCAGCCAGCGCAACCATCGCTGGAGAAAGGCCTTGTCGATGCCGGCGATGGGGCTCAATCCCCCGCAGGTGTCTCCATCCATGGTGGCATAGCCTACGGCCGCCTCCGACCGATTGCTTGTGGCCAGCAGCAGAGCCTGTTTCAGATTGGCTAGCATCCAAGCCCCGGGAGCGCGTACGCGAGCCTGGATATTTTGCAAGGCCACATCGTCCGTCTCCCATTTCAGGGGCCGGCCGAGGGATGCAGCCACCATCTTCGTGTATTCCTGGACCAGGCTCTCCACTTCGAATTCTAAGTGGGTGGCACCCAGGGATTTGGCCACGAGGCGGGCGGCCTCCCGGGTGGTCTGCGAGCTGTTGGCCGTGGCTTGGTAGACCGTGCACAGGATCTGGGCGGGTCCCCAGCTTTTTCCGTCATGCGGTTGGCCCAGTTTGCGACCCAGCTCGCCCTCGTCCAGTTCTTCACGGGCCATGCGGAGCATCAGGGCCACCAGGCTGGCGCAGGCGGCCGAGTCCGCCCCACCCGACAAAGAAACGACGAAACCCTTGGAGTGGCTCTTTCGCAGGTAGTCAAAGAGCGCCAGGGCCAAAACCCGGGTGAACTCTTCTTCTTTCAAGGTGCCTCGTTGTTCCCAAAGAGCCCACTTGGCCTCTTGCGGACCGGGATGTTGTTGCTCGCGCAGGCTGTGCGCTACCTTGACCACCTCCGGCCCGTCCTGATTTAGTTCCGGATCAAAGCTCATGTTGCTCGACTGGTTGGAACGAGTGACGTCCACGTCCACCACGGCACTCGTGAGCTGAACATCCTCAAAAGAAAAACGAGGTCCGCAGGCCAAAAGCTTGCCGGCGGATGCGATGAGAGCGCCCCCATCATAGATGGCTCGGCCCGCTTCATTGCCAAGCAGATTGGCGTAAACGTAGCTGACGCCAAAGGCCCTGGCTCCTTCCAGCACCAGCCTCTGTCGCACCTTGTGTTTGCCGAAGGCAAAATGACTGGCCGAGGGGTTGAGCAGGATATCGACGCCCTTGCTGGCTAAGTCGCTTCCTGGCCGCTCCACGGCCCAAGCGTCTTCGCAGATCTCAAAGCCGATGCGCACCCCGCCCAGGTTGAAGAAAAGGTCGCCCAGGGGGATGTTCTTGCCTGCCACCTCCACCTCGACCTGCCGGCCTTCGGGCCAAGGTCTGAACCAACGGGGTTCGTAATGGATGCCCTGGCCCGCCAGATTCTGTTTTGCGACAAAACCGGTCAAAACCCCGTCGACCATCATGGCCGCCACGTTGAACAAGGTCCTCCGGTAGCGTAATGGCAGACCGACGGACACAGCCATGCCGCGGCTTGCGGGAAGCAGTTTTTCAGTCAGGATTCGCATGGCAGTGTCCGCCAAGTGGGTTGCCAAAAAGGCGTCTTCGCAGCCATAACCTGTGATGCAAAGTTCGGGCAGGCATAAAATCGCGCAGCCTTCTTCACTGGCTTGCTCCATGGCCTTCAGGATACGATCCGTGTTGCCATGCCAATCCAATGGAGTCTGGTTCAAAGCCGCCGCTGCCACTTTTAGCAATTTCATTTCAGTCCCCTCTCCTCGCCTCGCAATGGGGGAAACTGGATGCGGGCCAATTTTTCCAATGGGTTGTGACTGGGCAAAAAAGCCAGTTCCACGCTCGCGATTCGGCTGATGCGAGCCCGCATGACGCTCACGAGGCCCTGGTCTACGCCGTCGATATACCCCCTTAAGGGTCGTTTTTCGGCGTCTAGGGTTTCGAGTTCCAACTCGGCATCCAAAGGCAGCACCGCGGGCCGCCAGTTGCCAGGCCTGAGTACATTGGAGCCCACCAGCAACAAAGCCGGCGTATTTAGAGGCATGGGGCTTGCGCCCATGGCTCGTGCGTAGGAGCCGGAGCCCGCCGCCGTGGCCACCAGGGCGCCGTCGGCCACCAGGCGCTCCAGTCGTACTTGACCGTCGATCGATACCTTGATCCATGCCGTTTGGCCGGTGGCGCGCTCGACCCAAGCGTCGTTGAAAGCCAGCGCCTGCCGGCTTCGACCTTCACAGTCCACGCATTCAGTCCAAAGCAAGGGCAGGTGTTCGCAGACCAGTTCGCCCTCGGGCTTGGCCGGATTGAGCAGGAATCCCAAGTGACCCGTATTGATGCCAAAGAAGGGCAAGCGCAGGCGCCAATGTTTGCGGATGGCCCTGAGCATGCTGCCGTCGCCTCCAAATACCAGGACTAAATTGGGTTCATCGGGTTGTGGACTGGGCCAAGCCGCGGCCATTTGCTGTGCTTTTGGGTTCTCAGGGTCGGCCACGACCAGGGGGCGAATCTCGTCCAGCCGCAGGCTTGTTGAGCGTTTGACTGCCATGCCTCGGTATAACTGGTGGCGTTGGATATAGGCGTCCACCCTTTCGCTCACCTTGCCCGCGATGGATTCGTTGCCAAAGGCGCTTGTTCTGATATCTGAGCTGGAGCCCTGGATTTCGGCCTCCAGCAATCGGTGATTGGGAGGCAAGTCCTCGAGCTCGACAGGAAACCCCGGACGCGTAATGACCACGAAACGGCAGGACCTCCAGATTTCTCTTCCCTTGGCCCACTCTTTTTGGATAACGGATTGCCCATCCCTGCCCCCCTGGACCAAATCGCCGCCCACCACATGCCAAACTTCACCCTGCGCTCGGTAGCGTTCGTCCAATTGCCAAGTGCGTGTGAAGGCGGCAGCCTCCAGGTCAAACAGGTCCACCCGCGAGTTGGGCAACCCTTCAAAGGCCATGTCCACCATGGCGGCGCGGAAGATGGGTTCTATTGAGTCGGTCTGGGGCTTATCAGGGCGCGGTCCGCAGGGAACGATCACCACTTCGTCGAAGCGCGCAGTCAGTTGTTTGGCCAATCGTAGATGGTGCATGCCAGGGGGGTTAAAGCTGCCACCGAAGAGGGCCAGTGTTTTCGTGTCGCTGGAGGTCGTGGACAGAGTCATGGATAACTCCTCTGCAAAGCATCCATCTTTTTCTTTGTGTTTTTCTTACACTATGCATCGTGTCGAGTCAACACCGGACTTGATGGCGCTTCCCTCTTCTTTCTTTTCCATGCTATTGCCCAGAGGCAGACAAGGGCTTAGATTGCTTTGGTTACCGGGTCTCCTTTTGAGGGATGGAGGTGGGCATTGAGAAATTTTCTGTTCCTGGCGCTGGGTTTTGGAATTTTGAATCTAGGAGCCTGTGCTGGCTTGGACGCTGAGGCGGGTTGGGTCAAAGAGGGACCCTTGACTCGCATGGTGCCAAGCAACCGTTCCCTCCTGGAAGCTGGAGAAAAGGCTCAGGATCATGGCCTGGAAAACGCAGGCAAATCTCTGACCCTGCGAGAGGCCATCAGGCTGGCCCTTACTCACAATGACCAACTCAGGGCCGAGGCCCGGAAGGTGCGTGCTTGGGAACATCGGCGCTTGCAGGAGGGTCGCTGGGCCAACCCTGTGCTGGAGGTCGCCGCCGAGGACTGGTTGGGCTCGAGCAATTTCGAGGGTGTGGATCAGATACAGATCACGGCTCAATTTAGCCAGGACTTCGATATTGGAGGCAAGCGCTCCGCCCGCTCCACCGTGGCCGCCCATGAGCGCGATGCCGCGGGTTGGGCGCTCGAGTTGGCGCGCTTGGCGCTTTGGCACCGGACCGCTCTGTCTTTCGCTGATGTATTGGTGGCGCAGCGAGAATTGACGATCAGCCAAGAAGAAATCGAGCTTGCGAACCAATCCAACGCTGTGTTTCAGGCGCAGTCAGAGGCCGGTCGGGTCGCCGGCATGGAAGTCGAGCGCGCCCAAATCGGTGTGGCCCTGGCTCAATTGAACCTGCAGGCCACCCAACTGGAGTTGGAAAGAGCCAGACAGAAGTTGGCCTCCTGCTGGGGGGCTCCTGTCGCGCATTTCGGCACTGTGGCCGGCGAGATGAAGAACGATACGCAGGTGCCCTCGATCGAGGTTTTAATGGCTGGGCTGGACCAGCATCCCAGGATTAAGTTGCAGCAGATGAATTTGGATGTTGAGCGTGCACGGGTGGAGGCTGCCCGAGCCGAAGGGGTGCCTGACCTGAGTTTTATCTTGGGATATCGTTATTTCAACGAACCCGGCGACAGTGCCCTGGTTGCGGGTCTTGCTCTGCCGGTCCCTCTGTTTGATCGCAATCAGGATGCCGTTGATGCCGCTCACCAGGACGTTTCCGCCGCACAAGATAAGCTGCGAGCCGCAAAAGCTTCCATGGGCAATTTCCTCACCCGGGCATCCGGGCGTTTGCGATCGGCCCAGCAGGCAGCCAAGGTGCTGGCCGGGCAGGTCTTGCCTCAGGCCGAGAAGACTTTTCAGTCAATGAAGGAAGGTGCCCGCATTGGTCGTTTCGGATATTTGGATCTCTTGGATGCCCAGCGGACACTCTTTCGTGTGAAGCGTCAGTCCTTGCAGGCCAAGGCGGAGGCCTACAAGGCGCAGATGGATTTGGAATATTTCCTGGCCAAACCGATGGCTTCTCCCCCGGAGGGAGCAAAATGAAATCATCACATTCTTTTCTTCTCACTCTTCTGATTGTTGCAAGTTTCGGCTGCGATAAACTTGCCTCGGATCCGGCCTCCCCCACCGAGAAGCCCGAGTTGCCGGCCAACATCATCGAACTGAGTGCGCAGGCATTGGAGAACGCAGAGCTGGAGATCGCGGTTGCAGGTCCAGGTACCATACAGCAGTCCCTGCGAATCCAGGGTGACGTCAAGCTGGAAACCGAACGCGTGGCCTCCATCGTGGCTCGAGTCAAGGGTGTGGTCAAAAAGGTTATGAAAAAAATGGGGGATCAAGTCAAAAAAGGCGAAGCCCTCGTGACCATCGACAGCAAGGAACTGGCCGAAGCCAAGATGGCATACTTAGAGACTGAACATAAGATCGAGTTCTCCAAGAAGGCACTGAAACGCGAAACGCAATTGCTGGCCAAGAAGATCACCTCCAAGGAGGCCTTCTTGGAAAAAGAACATGCCGTTGAAGAGGCGGAGATCGCCCACGCCAGCGCACTGCAGAAGCTCAAGGTACTGGGGTTCTCTGAGAGATCCTTGCACCAGTTTCAAGATGACCTGGAGCGCAACATGACCCGCTTCTCCCTGCGGGCGCCTTTTGCCGGCGAGATCATAAAAAAGAACGTCACCTTAGGCGAGGCTCTTGAGGAGGAAAAAGAAGTCTTTGTCGTGGCCGATTTGAGCCGGGTTTGGGTTGAGGCCAAGGTGCCCGTGGCCAAGGTGGGGGGCTTGGAGAAGGGACAGAAGGTCCAGGTATTTTCAGACAAGACTGCAAAGAAGATTGAAGGTGAACTGGTCTATATCGCATCTTTGGCGGATGAGGCCAGTCGAACCGTGCTCGTTCGCGTCGAGATCGACAATGGCAAGGGGGCCTGGAGGCCCGGCATGTGTGCCCGGCTGGATTTTCCAAGCCAGGCGCTGAAGGCACCGGTGACCGTACCGGCCAGTGCCGTGCATGAACTGGAGGGCCGCA
>JAFCZJ010000069.1 GCA_019314375.1 Deltaproteobacteria bacterium
CACCGCGCTGAATCGGGCCTACGAGCCCTGTCGCGGCTACACCCCCTCTGGGTCTTGTCCATGGCGGCCTTGTTGGCCTGGGGCAACGCTTGTGATTCAACAGGCACCGTCGCCTTCGACGGCGGCCTGGACGCAAGCGTGCAAGATGCTGGCGAACAAGATGCAGGGGAGCAAGACGCGGGCGAACTGGACGCAGGTTTGCAAGACGCCGCCGTGAACGACGCCGGCGTAGACGCGGGAACAGATGGCGGCGACAGGCCTGGCGATCAGGATCCCGCAGCCCCCTTCTCCTTTGTCGTCTTTGGTGATCTCAACGGAGGCGGCTGCGCAAAAAACGAGCGCCTGCATCGCCTGGTCGCCGACATGCTCCAAACAGACGCGTCCTTTTTCGTACAAACCGGGGACGTCATCGACGGCTACGGCGACACGAGCTGCTTCGGCGACGAGCCCGGGGCCTGTCCATGCAATGGCGAAAGCGAAAGCGCCAATATGCGCCAACAACTCTTGCCCTTGTTGGAAGCCGGCACCCCCGCCGGCATGCAGGCCTCCTATTACCAGGTCATGGGCAACCACGACGGCAATTGGGGCAGCGACTGGTACCCGGACCCCTGCGGCGGCGGAATCTGTGATCTTCTCGGCCTGGACAATGCCGGCATCGCCGCCACCTACATCAACCACGGCCCCACACTGGACGCGCCGGGTTTCTTTCCTCATCAACTGAGCCATGGCGACATCTGCGCTCTGTCGCAAGACCAGTCGGGACACCCCGGTGATTTTTTCTATTCTTTTTCCCATGGCAACAGCTTGTTCATCGTGCTGGCCTTGATGGAGGACTATTACGGCATGCTGAACTGCAACGGGCATCCGGGATACGACTCCTGTGAGGACTATTGCACCGACTTGAGCCTGCTTGAAGACAGCACGCGCGCCAACAATTGCTACAGCGTCTATCAATACGACTGGCTGGTTCATGAACTGCAAACAGCCGGGGCCGAACACGAGCATATTTTCGTCTTCGCCCACGCCCCACTGCTGGGCAGCGGAGACAACCACGGACCCACGGCTGGCGCTGAGTATTACCGAAGCCTGCTCGAAGCACACAACGTAAAGCTCTACCTCAACGGACACAACCACGCCTACGAACGAAGCCATGCCGTACGTGGCAACGAGCAGGACCCGAGCGGCACCATGTACATCACCGTGGGCAGCGGCGGCGCCTTGACCGACGGCAACAGCACGGACTGGTACACGGCCCGCTCCTACCAGGACTGGACCCCCTACGGCGACTACGAGCAGATGACCACCTACCTGAAAATTTCAGTGGATGGTGCCTCCATAACAGGAGAAGTCGTAACCCTGGCCGGCAACTCGGTCGATCAATTTTCCAGGTAACCCCTTCCCGTCCGAGGAGCCCTCATGTACCGACTCTTCCTTCTTCTGGTTTTGTCCCTATTCGCCCTGGCCTGCAGCAGCGGAGGCACCGTGGATGCCGGCATGGATGGACCCATGGAAGATGCCGGCAATCCGGACGCGGGTGTCGACGCAAACACAGATACAGACGCCGACGCCGGTACCACAACGGACCAGGATCCAATAGACGCATCGACGGGTCCGGACGCCGACGACGGCGCATCCGGCGTGCAGACCATCGGCGGCTGTCAGATTTTCCCGGCGGACAACATGTGGAACACGCCCATCGACACGGCCGAGCTCCACCCCCTGTCGGACACCTATATTCAGTCCATCGGTCCCGACACCCAACTCCACCCCGACTTCGGCACGGAATGGCAAGGCTACCTCCTGGGCATCCCCTACACGACGGTGCCCGACGATCAAGCCATGGTGGACACGGTCTTTGAATACAACGACGAAAGCGATCCGGGTCCCTATCCCATCCCGGCCGACGCCCCCATCGAAGGCGGACCCGACGCCGACGGCGATCGCCACGTGATTGTCGTACGCGAAGGCGCCTGCATTCTCTATGAAATGTACGCCGCCTATCCCCAAGAGGACGGCTCCTGGGAAGCCGGCTCCGGTGCCATCTGGCAGCTTGACCAAAATGAAGTACGCCCCCAGGACTGGACCAGCGCGGACGCCGCGGGCCTGGCCATCCTGCCCGGCCTGCTGCGATGGGAAGAAGTCTACGAGACCGGCGAAATCAAACACGCCATGCGCGTAACCCTCTCCTACATCCAGCATGCCTACATCCTCCCCGCCACTCATTCAGACGGTCAATGCGGATACGACAGAGACTGCCCCCCCATGGGCCTTAGGCTCAGACTCAAGGCAAGCTTCGACGAATCAGGCTTCGACGAAGCTTTGCAAATCATCTTCCGAGGCATGAAGAAATACGGCCTGGTCGTCGCCGACACAGGCGGCGACATGTTCGTCAGCGGAGCCCACGACATGCGCTGGGACGACAGCCTGCTCCACGACTTCCATCAACTAAGCGCCTCAGACTTCGAGGCCGTCTACACCGGTGATTCCATCGATTACTGAATTGGGGAATCAGCCCCGTGCTGCCGGATAAGCAAACCCCGTGCTGCTTGGCAGCACGGGATAAGAGGTCCTAATGAGGTACGGTGGGTTTTCTACTTGGAGTTGATGAACTGATTATCCCGCCTTTAGGACCTCTAATCCCCCAACAACCAGGCAAAAATCAGCGGTGCCACGATGGTGGCGTCAGACTGAATCATGTACTTGGGCGTGTCGACGGCGAGCTTGCCCCAGGTGATCTTTTCGTTGGGCGGGGCGCCCGAATAGCCGCCATAACTGGTGACCGCGTCCGAGATTTGGCAGAAGTAGCCCCAGAAGGGCGTGTCTTCCATTTTCATGTCCTGGATCAGGCAAGGCACGGCGCAAATGGCGAAGTCGCCCGCGATGCCGCCGCCGACCTGGAAGAAGCCGATGGATGGTTTCTTTTCTTTGGCACCGTTGTTTTCCAGATACCAGCGCATGAGGACTTCCATCTGCTCGGTGCCGGTTTTGACGCAGGCATGATCGGGCAACTTGCCCTGCATGACATAGGCGGCAAACATGTTGCCGGTGGTGGAGTCCTCCCAGCCCGGGCTGAAAACCGGAATACCCTTTTCCTTGGCCGCCAGCATCCAGCTGTCTTCGGCCGGAATCTGGAAGTGTTCACTCAAGGAGGGATCATCTAATACCTCGTAGATGTACTCGTAGGGCATCTTCCGCTCGCCCGCCGCGGAGGCCTTTTTCCAGCTCTCAAACAAGCGGCCTTCCAAATGCCGCATGACCGTCTCCGGAATACAGGTATCCGTAACCCGATTCATGCCGCGATCGCATAAGGCCTTTTCGTCTTCTGCCCGCAGCCCGCGCCAATCGGTGATGATCTCGTAGTCCTTGGCCGCCAGCAGGTTGAAGAGGTCCTCTTCCAGGTTGGCTCCTGTGCAGCTGATGGCATGGACCATATCCGCACGAATCAACCTGCTCAGGATGCGCCCAATGCGCGCGGTACTCATGGCACCCGCCAGACTGACGAGCATCTTGCCGCCGGCAACCATATGGGCTTCATAACCCTTGGCGGCATCCACCACCTCTCGGCTGTTAAAATGCAAGTAATGCCGCGCCATGAATTCTCGAATATCGCCCATGTTTCTTCTCCCTCTTCCCCCTTCGGATGGAAATCTAAGGCGCAAGCATACGAATTTCAACACAAAACCGGCAGGAGACGAAGACCTTGCGCAACAAGGGGGCTTGCGATATCTTCACGCTCGTACCTGTTGTTCTGTAGGGTTCCCCAAAAGGATGAGATATGCACGCAACAGCAAACAGCATCGCTGAACCCAATCTGGAACTGGCATTGCAGCAAATCGCTGTGGATCTGCGCACGCTGGTGGCCAAGCTCAACCAACCCAGGATTGGAGACGGTCATTGGCGACACCAAGTTCGCGAACGCTGCGTGGAACTAAACGATCGCCTGAGCCAGATCAAAGAACAATGGGCCGCCAAGCGTGAAGCCCTACCCCAGGCCTTCGCCGACCTCAAGGTCAGCCTGCAGAAATACGCTTCCGAGCGAAAAGATCACTACAACGCCTCGCGCGTCAAAGAGATGCAAGTCAACCTGGCCCAGCGCTACGAAGACGCGGTGGCCCAACTTCGGGCCAAAAAGCTTCGAGACGTGCGCCTGCCCAAGGCCGCGCGCAGTATCTTTCATGTATTCATGGGCTTGAGCGCCTTGACCATCTACGAATTGTGGATGCCTTGGCACATCGCCGTGATGGTCATGGGTAGCCTGGCCGTGATTGCCGCCAGCATGGAGATCAGCCGACGATTCAGTCCGCGATTCAACGACTTCATGGTGGACAAACTCTTCGGCTTGATCTCGCGGCCCCGAGAGCGCTACCAGACCAACTCGGCCACCTATTATTTGCTGGCCTTGACCATCGTCACTTTTTTGGCCCCGAAGACCGCCGTTGGGCTGGGCGTGCTGGTGCTGGCCATCGGCGATCCCATCGCTTCCGCCCTGGGCAGCCGTTATGGCAAAATTCGCCTGGCCAACGACAAAAGCCTCCTCGGCTCTTTGGCCTTCTTTTCCTCCGCGACCCTGGCCTGCTTCACCTATCTGGTGATGGTCAGCTCCATGACTTATCTGAGCGCCCTGGGCCTGGCCGCGGCCGTGGCCGGCATCGGTGCCGTGGTGGAACTCTTCGCCGACAAAATAGACGACAACTTTTCCATCCCGATGGCCTGCGCCCTAAGCGCAACCCTTATGATTTTATAGTGGCATCAAGGCCAGGCGGCCCATAGCATGGCCCCATGAAAACCACGCCAAGCGAAAGCATCAGCTTCGACACCGCCCTGGGGCGCTGCGCCCTGGAATATTCGGAACGAGGCCTCGGTCGCATACATTTGCCCGGCAGCCGTTTCAAGCCCGGTCGGCCAAAACACGTCCCACCCTGGGTACAGAGCGCCGTCGAAGCCGTCGTGCAACACCTGGCGGGCGGTTCCTGCCGCTATGGCCGGGTGAAGCTGGATACCGAAGGCCTGAGTGAGTTTTCCTTGCGGGTGTACTCGGCGCTTCGAAAGGTCAAACGCGGGCAAACGGTGAGCTACGGCGAACTGGCCCGACGAATTGGGCGACCCGGCGCGGCCCGTGCCGTGGGCCGAGCCGTGGGGGCCAATCCCTGGCCCCTTTTGGTGCCCTGCCACCGGGTACTCCGGGCCAATGGGGGCCTGGGGGGCTTTTCGGCCCCGGGCGGTCTTTCGACCAAGAGAAAACTCCTTGCCATTGAGGGCATAAGGTTGCAAGACGAGTCTTGAGACAAAGGGGCGGTTTGGATAAACTCGCCGTCACATCGAACATCAAGAATACGAGGAGATAAACCATGGCGATCAAAATGAGCGGAGCCGGACTCACGGTCGAGACGGTCAAGCGCATCGCGCGCGACGGGGAAAAGTTGGAGCTGGCGAACGATGCCGTGGATCGCATCAAGGTGTGCCGTGGCATGCTGGAAGAAAAAATCGAGGCCCATGAGATCATGTACGGCGTCAACACGGGCATCGGCGAATTTTCGGAAATGGTATTGGACGACGAACAGGTCAAGCAATTCCAAAGGTACCTGATCTACAATCACGCCGCCGGCATCGGCGAACCCGTGCCCATCGAACAAGTACGCGCCGCCATGATCGGGCGCATCAACGTACACGCCCACGGCAACTCGGGCTGCCGTCCGATCATCACCCAAACCCTGGTGGACATGCTCAACCGCGGCGTGACCCCGGTGGTCTGCCAAAAGGGTTCGGTTGGCGCATCCGGCGACCTGGCCCCCATGAGCCAAATTGCCCTTCTGATGATGGGCGAAGGTGAGGCCTTCTTCGAAGGCGAGCGCATGCCCGGCAAGGCCGCCCTGGACAAGGCCGGCATTCCGGTGCCTGACTTAGAGGCCAGAGACGGCCTGGCCACCATCAACGGCTCCAACCTGCTCACGGCCATGAGCGCACTGCATGTCTACGACATGAACCGCTGGCTGAAACAAGCCGAGATCGCCTGCGCCATGAGCCTGGAAGCCTTGCTCGCCAACCTCAAGCCCTACGACACCCGCCTGCACCAGATTCGAGGATTCCCCGGCGCCGTGCGCTCTGCCCGTTCCTTGATGCGCTTGATGGATGGATCGGATCTGAGCACCGGCAAGATGAAGTGCAAGGTGCAAGACGCCTACAGCATGCGCTCCAGCCCGCAGGTCATCGGCACGGCTCACGACGCCGTGGCCTGGGCCAAACAAAACGTAGAGATCGAACTGAACGGCGTGGGCGACAACCCCATTTTCCTGCCCGAAGACAAGCTGACCTTGACGGGGGCCAATTTCCAGGGCTCGCCGGTCTCGCTGCCCATGGACATGGCCGGCGCGGCCACCACCATGATTTGCGTCCTCAGCGAAAGGCGCCTGAACCGCCTGACCAACCCGGCGCTCTCGGTCGGCCTGCCGGCCTTCTTGACCAAGGGCGCGGGCATGTTCTCGGGCCTCATGCTTAGCCAATACACCGCCGACATGATGATCGTCGAAAACCGCATGCTCTCCGCACCGGCCAGCGTCCAGTCCATCCCGGCCGCGGCCGATCAAGAAGACTTCGTCAGCATGGGCATGAACACAGCCCTGAAAAACGGCCAGATCTTAGACAACGCCTACGGCATCGTGGGCATCGAATTCATGGCAGCGGCCCAGGCCTTGGACTTCCGCGAATTCAAGCACGGCCGCGGTGTCGAAGTAGCCCGGGAAGTAATCCGCAAACACGTCAAACACCTCGACGAAGATCGCCCCCTCTACCCCGATCACAACGCCATGAAGGCCCTGGTGGAAAGCTGCGAAATCCTAGAAACAGTGGAAGCCGAAGTCGGCTCCTTAGAAGACCCCGGCCAATAAGACAAACGCTGTATCTTTTCAATCGCACGGTCGCCCTCCCCTGATTCACTCGACTTATGTAACACTTTGTGTCGCTTTTATTGAGTAAGTCCCGCTCCGCCCTCTAGTCGCGTGACCCGGTCACGATGACTCCTTGGCTGGCAAGCCGACAAGCTCCAGGAGTTTTAGCGCATTGGTGGTGGGCGTTACGCCGGGGCGGAGTTTGTAGTCGAAACGCATGACCGTGCCATCGGGTCCGTCTTCGAACTGCTCTCTTAGGTGTACGGAATGGCAAGCCTGCTGCAAGGCCGGCGCGTCGGCGAGGCTCAGATCGTGGGTGGCTACGGCACCCAAAGCCCCGGCCTCGACCAGGTGTCCGACCACGCGCTGTACAGCCACCTGTCGCTCGAAGACGTTGGTGCCCAAAAGAATTTCATCGAAGAGATAGAGCAAGCGCTTGGATTCGGCCTGGGCGAGTTCCGCTCTATCGACCACCGACTTCAGGCGCTTTAGCTCGGCTAAGAAAAACGACACGCCGTCGGACACTGAATCCCGGATCCTGAAGCTTGTTCCCAGCATCAGGGGCGGCAGGCTGAAGGATTCGGCCGCCACCGGCGCGCCGGCCTGGGCCAAGAGCACATTGAGCCCAACGGCACGCAAGAGGGTGCTCTTGCCCGACATGTTGGAGCCGGTCACCAGCAAAAAACCGCCCGCCGGGCCCAGCTCCAAATCGTTGGCCACCGCCTTGTCCGACTCCAGCAAGGGATGAAGCAGGGCCTTAAGCTTCAGACTGGAGCTCTCTTCGTCCAGTTTGGGAAACGACCAGTCGGGCTGCTCGTCATGCAAAGCCCCCATGGCACACAAGGCCTCGAATTCGGCCATGGCTTCCAACCAATGTCTCACCCCCTGCCCGTGGCGCTTGCGCCAGGACTCCATCGCCTGCATCAGATGAAAATCCCACATCAGCACCGCCTGCAAGGGCGCGTGGGCCATTGCACTCAGCCGCACCTCGGCAAAAGAGAGCAGACGGTCGAGCGCGCGCAAGGCCTTCGGCGCGCTTTTCCCTTTGTCGGCCAAACCGTCCTTGAGCGCCCGCAACATCGGACTCTCAAACTCGGCTTCGACCAGGACCTCGAGGCGCTGGGCTTGCCCGCCGAAACAACGCCGGCCCTGGGCCAAGGCAGAGAAGGATCGCTGCATGGGTCCCAGAAACATAAAGGTCAGGACCACCGACAGAGAAACGCCAGCCAACCACCAATGAAACTGCAAAAGCCCTCCGGCCTGCAAGCCGATGAGCGCGAGCGTCATCAGGGTATTGGCGCGAGCGGTCCACAAAAGCCAGGGTCGCGAATGCAGCCAACGCTCCGATTCGGCCCAGTTCGCGAGCAGGTCAGGCCGACAATCCGGATCGGCCTGCAATCGTCGCGAGCGGTGTCCGTACTCGGCGCGCAGGCTCCACCTGGAGGCAAGCTCCGCCACCGCCTTTTGGCGATCCGCAATCTGCCGTCGCCCGGCCCCAGCCACCAGCCAGCGCCCCAGCAAGCGAGCCCCATCGACGGCCTGTAGTCCGAAAAGCTTGATCAATCCCCTGGGCGTGAACAGATCCAGATCCTCGGCCAGCTCCTCGTCCTGTGGGCTCAAATACAACGGGGCCGCCTGGTCGGGCAGATCAGACCATCGCCGCTCCATGCGCGCCAGGGCCTGAGCGCACATCGTCTTCATGTCTTCGGCCCGAAGCTCCAACTCCAGCACCAATCCATGCACCACCGCCGTGACGATGAAGCCCAAAAGACATGCTGCTGCCGCAAGCAGCCAGGGCCAGCCCACCGCCTGCATGTCCCACAGACCCACCGTGAGGCCCGCCACCAGACCCCCAAACAACAACAGGCGCATCCGGGACAGTGCCCTCGAACGCCGATGCAAACGAGCGTGCTCTGCTGAGTACTCCACCTGGCGGGCCAGGTAGCGTTCCTTCCGTTCCTTGCGTGGGTCCTCGACTTCAGACATCACCCACCTCCAGCAAAAGAATGTAGCAGCTTCGCTCGTAACTGGAAATGACCTTGCGCTTTGCGGTAGGCTGTCCGGCGCTTGAAGCGGAGGAACAGGAGTGAGCGGCTTGCTTGAAATCGACTTCATCAAGGGCCATATGGGCGGCAATCGCATTCTGCTCTTGGATGCCCGGCAATTGCCGGCCGGGCGTGAACTGGAAATCGCCCTGCACGCCCTGTCGGAACAAGGGCTTTCAGCCCATCAGGCCGGCCTGTGCGCGCCTGGTTCGGCTGATGATTCCATTCGTGTCCGCGTGGTCAGCATCTCCTGGCGCGACTACATCCCGGCCTGCGGCGGGTTGACCCAGGTTCTTGGCCGGGCCCTGAGCGAAGGTCTCATGACCCCAAATTATGGACTTTCGCCAGGCGAAGACGGCGGCGTGAACATCGAATTCGATGCCTGGCCCGCCAGGGTGCGACCGCGAGCCGATTTGGTGGAGACTGACTTGAGCGAATTTGCGCGCCTTTGTCAGAAGCTTGGCGTGGAAGCCATGCGGCTCGGAGAGATCGATGCCTGGCGGGCCGGCACCTTTCTTGTCCTGGACGCCGAGCATGTCGAAAACGCTCATCCTGGCTTCAACGGTGCTCGTCTTGACGAATCCGACCAGGCCATCCTGCAAGACGTGCACAAAGAGTTCCAGCGACAGACAGGACAGGAAAGCTGGGACTTTGCGCTGTATGACTGGCGACCGACGACCGAGGCCCATCTGCGGGTGGTCTTTCCACACGCCATTCCCATTGGACACATCGAGCCGGCCTGCGGCACGGGCACGGTAGCCTTGGGACTGGCCTTGACCGCGAGCGGGCAACTCGCCCAAAGAAGCCTTGTGGAAAACAACACGGCGCGGCTGGTCTGTGAAACCGGCGGCGGGCCAAAACTTGGGGGCGATGAGCAGACCTGGCTGGATCTGGACATAGAGACCGGGCGAGTCGTGACGGCACGGCTGCGCCATAGTCGAGTAGAATTGCTTGCCCAGGGCAAGCTGCTCATTCATCAGGAGGATTAATCCGTGGCACCGCTTATCACCTGTACGGGCCTAAGCCGCAATTTTGGCGGCGAGCCCTTGTTTAAGGATATTGATTTTCAAGTCCTGGAAGAAGAGCAAATCGGGCTGGTGGGCCCCAATGGGGCCGGCAAGACCACTCTGCTGCGCATCGTGTCGGGTTTGGATCAGGCCGACGCAGGCGAACGCATGCAACGCAAAAACCTGCGTTGTGCCTTCGTGCCCCAGCAGGATCTTTTCGATGCAGACATGAGCGTCTTCGCCATCCTGACTCAAGCCTTATGCCTGGATCCGGCCCATCCCATCTGCGATCCCGTGGAGGCCGAGGTCAAGGCTCGTATCTTGATGGGCCGCCTGGGCTTTGACGATCCGAATCGACCCGCTGGCGTTTTGAGCGGTGGATGGCGCAAGCGCCTGAGCATCGCCCGGGCCCTGGTGGTGGACCCGGAGCTTTTGTTGCTCGATGAGCCCACCAACCACTTGGACTTCGAGGGCATCGCCTGGCTCGAAAACCTCCTGCGGCAGGCTCGCTTCGCCTTCGTCTGCATCAGCCACGATCGGGCCTTCTTGGAAAACGTTTGCGGCCGCGTGGTGGAACTCAACAGCCGCTTCCCCAAGGGCATCTTCTCTGCCGCGGGCCGCTACAGCGATTTCACGGAAAAACGTCGTGACTTCTTAGACGCCCAGGCCAAAAAGCAAGCAGCCTTAAGCAATCGGGTTCGCCGCGAAGTCGAGTGGCTTCGGCGCGGCCCCAAGGCAAGAACAACCAAGAGCCACAGCCGCATCACCGAAGCCCACAAGCTCATGGCCGAACTGGAGGCCATGCGAGGGCGCAAGGCCGAGCAAGGAGCGGACATTAATTTTTCCGCCTCGGGTCGCAGAACCAAGCGCCTGCTTGTGGGCCAGGATTTGGGCTTGAGCCGTGGCGGCAACAAGCTCTTTTCCGGCGTGGACCTGCTGCTCCGGCCCAAGCTGCGCATCGGACTGGTGGGCCCCAACGGCTGCGGCAAAACCAGCTTGCTCAAATTGCTGACCGGTGAGCTCGAAGCCGACGTCGGCCAAATCCAACGCGCTCACGATCTGAAATGCGTTCTCTTCGACCAGGCCCGTGAGCAACTCGATCCCGAGCAAACCCTGACCCAGGCTCTCTCGCCGGATGGCGATATGGTCATGTATCGCGGTGACCCGGTTCACGTGGTGACCTGGGGCAAGCGATTCGGCTTCACCCCTGATCAGCTGGGGACTCCCCTCGGTCGCTTGTCGGGGGGAGAACAGGCCAAGGTGCTCATTGCCCAGCTCATGCTCCGCCCGGCCGACGTACTGCTTTTGGACGAGCCCACCAACGACTTGGACATCCCCACCCTGGAGCTCTTAGAGGAAAGCCTGCTGAGTTTCCCCGGCGCCATCGTGCTGGTCACCCATGATCGCTATTTGATGGATCGCGTATGCGACGTGCTGCTGGGTTTCGTGTCGCCCGGCCAGACCGGCATCTACGCCGACCTGGAGCAGATCCTTGAAGATCGAAGGCGGCTCCGTCATCAGGAAAATGCTGGCTCAAGTCCGGATCCCAAACCCGCCGGCCAACGCTCCGGCAAGGGCAAGAAACTGGGCTACCTGGAACAAAAAGAGTGGGCCGGCATTGAGAAAGCCATCGAAGAAGCGGAACAAGTCATGCAGAAGGCCCAGGCCCGAGCCGGGGATCCGTCGATTGCCAGCCAGGCCCAGGCCCTGCATGAGGCCTTTGCTGAACTGAAGACGGCCGAAGAAAAAGTCGAGCAGCTCTATGCTCGCTGGACCGAGTTGGACGAAAAGCTTAAGAAGCTACAGACAGAGTAGGGCCTACTGCTGCACTTCGCTGTCGGTGGCGAGATCGCGGGAGCCGTCTGGTTGACGGTAGCAAAGCACATGGACCACGCCCCCCGCTGCGCTCAAGACCTCGACCTTGGCATAGGTACCGTCGGCAAGCTTGAGGACGTAGACGTTCTCGGTCATATCGTAACCCGAGGAGCCCTCGCCGCCGGCGATGAAACCCGTACCCAGGACATAATTCGTGCCCTCATCCGCCAGGTACCCGTCAGCCGGCGCTTCGGCCACGTCGTGGTAATCCGAGCCGTTGCCCATGTTCACGGCGGTCACGCCAGGGCCCAGCTTCAGGCTGGGGCCGGGACCGTCATGCGCCATGTAGAGATCAAAGTCGGTGGCGTCAACGCCCAGGACCTGCAAAGAATGCAGCACCAGCTTGACCTGATCCGAATGCAGGAGGAGGGTCACGTCCACGGCCACCCCGTCCGTATGCTGGGAGCCTTCCCGCTGACAGGCGGTCACATCGTCGGGGACCTGCTCATAACCCTCTTCGCAAACACAGGCACCATCAACAAGCTCGCCATGACCAGTGCAAACGAAGTCCGGATCCGAGATGCAGTTAAATATGTCCTCCGGATCCTGAATGTAACCATCATCGCAGGAGCAGTACTGCCCATCGTGTATATGGCCGTGACCACCGCAAACCAGGACTTCCTCATCGATGCAATCGGTCGGATCGGCGGGATCGGTGATGTAGCCTTCCTCGCAATCACATATGCCGTTCACCAGGTCTCCGTGACCACTGCAGTCCACGGCATTGGCGAGGCAATTTTCTGCATTGGCCGGATCCAGATGGTAGCCCTCAACACAAACACAGGCCGCACCATCCCAATTTCCATAATCGCCACAGGTGGGATCCGCGGTATCCCCCCCGAAACTGCAAGCACCAAGAAGAGAAGACAACGCCAAGACGCACAACAACCGAGATTTCCACATCATGAGAGACCTTTCTTGTCTATCAGGTATGTGGAGTTTTTGACCCAGATGACTGCCCGAGGTCAAGCACTTTATCCTTCTGCCGAAAAAATGGAGCTACGACCCCAAATCAACTGACACAGGGCGAAGGAAAACATCGAGGCGCTCAATCCGAAAAAATTGGGATCCAGGCCCAAGGGCAGGGACCAGCCCCCAACCTGCAGGCAGACGGTGGTACCGCCCCCCAGCAGCATGGCCGCCACGGCCGCCACGGGACTGGGCTGTTTGATAAAGAGGGCCCCTAGCACCGGAATAAACAAACCCGAAACCAAAAAGGCATACGAATAGAGCATCAGATCCAAGACAGAGGTCATCTGCGAAGCCAAAAGCAACGCCATCACCCCAAGGATCAAGGTGGTCAGCTGGCTCAGGCGCAGCATGGACTTGCCATTGGGGTCCAGTCCCAGCAGTGTGACCAGGATGTCGTTGACCAGATTGCCCGAACAGGCCATCAGGCAGCTGTCGGCCGTGGACAAAATGGCCGAAAAATAGGCCGCCAGAATCAAGCCCATCAGGCCGACCGGCATGACCGTGCGCAAAAGCATGGGCAGACCTGCCTCCGGGTCCACGACGCTGAACAGGCCCTGCTCGGCGGCCACCCGGGCCAGCATGCCCAGGGCCACACCCATGAACGCCATGACCGGCCACTCCAGCAGGCCCGCCAGAAACCAGGCCCGCTGGGCCGTCTTTTCGTCCCGGCATGCGTAGATGCGCTGATACAGGGTCATGCCCACGAACCAAATGGGCACGATGGTCACCGCCCACTTGACCAGTGTCTGCCAGCCCAGGTTATTCAGGTGCAGCATCTCGGGAGGGAGTGCCTGGCGTATCGCGTCCCAGCCACCCACGGCCGTGTAAGCCACAGGCAAGCCGATGAAGAGGAGGCCCACCATGAGCACGGCCCACTGCACCGTGTCGGTGTAGATGACGGCCTTCAGCCCGCCCATAACCGTATAGACCACAGCCACCGCGCCCATGATCCACAGAGCGGCCTGAAGGTCCAGATCAGCAAAAGTACCGTTGGCCAACTTGGCGCCGGCCAGAAGCTGCGAGCTGGTAAACCCCAGGTAACCCACCGCCGAAATCAGGCCAGCCAGCACAGCCACCCGGCCACCGTATGTCTGCTTGAATAAATCGGGAAAAGTCAGGGCTCGGGCCAGGGCGGGGTTGCGCTTGACCCGCGGGATCAGCACGACGGCTGCCAACCAGGCCCCCAACAGACCGGTGAACAGCATCCATGATCCGCTCAAGCCCATGGCGAAGCCCAGCCCGCCCAGGCCGATGGAGAAACCACCCCCCACATCCGTGGCCACCACGGAAAAACCCACGTGCCAGACACCCAGCTTGCGGCCACCCACATAGTAATCGTCGGTATCGACGTTACGCCGAAAAAAATACGCCCCAATCCCCAACATGGCCACCATGTACACAGCCAGAATACCTAGATCGACAAGATGCATGATCACCCATGTGGGCGCCCTATTTGCCCATCGCTTTCTCAACCAGGTCCGGTCCGGTTTCGACCGTATCCAGAGCCGGCGTCATCTCGGTCGTCGTCTTGGCCTCAAGCTGCTTGACGAAGTCGGGCAAGCTCGGGTCCACGACTTTTTCCACGTAGGGCCCGGCCATCAGGCGCACCATGGCCGCGTAGTTCATACGGAAGCGCAGCACACTCCCCACCCGGCAAGAGCCCGGATCGTCTCCGAGGTTGACCACCATGATGTCACTGGAGGCGCCGGCGATGTGGTGTTTTGGGTTCTCTGGCGTCAACCCGGTGACGTCCGTGTCCAGGTGCCCCAGGTTGACCAAAGCCCGATAACCTCGCTGCCCGGGCGACAGATCGTCTTCGCCCCCAACTGAAACAGACGAAAAGGGATTCACTCCGCCGGTCTCCACCGGAGACATCAGCGGCTTTTCCTTGATCTCGATGATCTCGGCTTCCAGCACCACCGTGTCAGATCGCAACCCGGTCAAGGTGCCCCCATTGAGCAAATCCGTCCCCAAAAAAACCGCCTCGCCGATGCGGAAGTGGTTGATGTTCTTGGGCAACTGCTTGTTGAGCACCAGCGGCAACGCCGAAGAAGACCCGGCCGAGATGAAACCCAGCTTGCGGCCGAATTTTAGCTCCAGCAATTCCCGATAGAGCGCCAGCTGCATGAACTGATCGACGGAAGGCACCGCACCCGCCAGGCATCCCAAGTTGGATCCAATGCCCAAAACCTCAATGGCCGGCAAATCGAAAACCTGCTGATAAAATTGCATCAGGGAGCCCGGCAAGATGCCCTCTCGCAAGTCACCGAGCTCGATCATGATGATGATCCGGTGGATCTTGCCCCGCCGTGCCGCCTTCTCGTTTAGCTCGCGGATGACCTCGATCTCGCTATTTAAGGACACATCCGACAACTCGGCCACGCTCTCCAGCTCACTCATGTTGGGCATGCGGAGAAACCAGGTTTCCTGTTCCGGCACCACCCGGCGGATGATCTCCAGGTTTTCCAGGCGGGATTCGCCCATGGAGCGAACGCCGTAGGCCTGTAAGGCCCTCAAGGTGTCAGCGTGGCCGCAGAGCACCTTGGTTACCACGGTCCAGGCGGAAGACCGCTGGTCCATCCACCGAGAAATGGTGTCGAGGTTATGCTGCAAGGCCTCCAGATGAATGATCACCCGAGTTTTCACAAGGCCCGCCCCCCCGCCCCGGGATGTCGCATCTCTGCGTACTTGCTTGCAAATCCGAGCCGCTCGTAAAGGCCTTTGGCCGGGTTGTCGTACTCTACGTGTAGCTTCACGGGACCCGAACAGTTTTTCACGCCCGTCTCCACCAGCCGCCGTCCGATGCCACGACCACGAAGATCGCGACGAACGGCCACGAAAAGCAGGATGTTGGCCGGGATGTATCCCCCCATGGGGGTGTGCAACATGACCAGGGCACCTTGCTTCTCTCCTGCCTCATGGGCCAACAACACGAATCCTCCCCGGTCCGGTGCATCGCTCAGGGCATATTCGATGCCCCGATGAATGTCTTTTAGGCTGTCCTCGTAGGGCTTAAGGTGCTCACGCAAAAAGGACGCCAGACCCTCCTGCCCACCAAAAGACTCAAGATCTTGAATACGAACTACTTTTTCGATTTTTTCAATTTCCACACCAGCTCCAAGTTCCACTCTCGAATACTTTCTATACTAAACATTTCCGCCAATCGCAAGCCTCGCCCGTAGTTGACGTCAGATGAGAAACAATCCATTGTGACGATTGGTCATTTAAGGAAAGAATCTTGAGGGATAGCCAAGATGTATGAGACCTCGCGAATCGAACTCAGCCAATCTGCGTTGAAAAAAAACATTCGATTCCTGAAGCGTCAGATTGGCAAAAAAACCGTCTTCTCTTCGGTGATTAAGGGAAATGCCTACGGTCATGGAATCTCTCTTTTCGTCCCAATGGCCGAACAATGTGGACTCCGCCACTTCTGTGTATTCAGCGCGGACGAGGCCCTGCAAGCCTTTCGAAGCAAAAACGAGAACAGTCGCATTTTGATCATGGGAGACATACACGATGACGCGGTCTACTGGGCAGTAGAAAACGACATCTCCTTTTATGTTTTCGATTCGACGCGAATGAAATCAGCCTTGCGCGCGGCAAAACGGGTTCATAAAAAAGCCCGTGTTCATCTGGAAATGGAAACAGGCCTGAACCGCACCGGATTCTTTGGCACAGCCTTGAAGCGGGCTGTCAGAACCATGATTGAAAACAAAGAGCACCTCGTCCTTGAGGGTATTTGCACTCATTATGCCGGGGCGGAGAATCTCAGCAACTATCTCAGAATTCAAAACCAGCTTGAGTCATTCAATCAACAATACCGAGGGTTGAGCGAACAACTCGCAAGGCCGAGTTTGTCACGGGTATTGCGGCATACAGCATGCTCGGCGGCGATGCTTACCTATCCTGAAACCATCATGGATATGGTTCGCATAGGAATTGCGCAATACGGGTTCTGGCCCAGCAAGGAAACTGAAATTCATTTCTCCACAAGCAAGAACCCAAAACAAAAACGCTCAAAGCACCACGATCCTTTGGTGCGGGTTATAAAATGGGTCAGCAGGGTGATGAGCACGAAAAAAGTAAAACGAGGGGAATATGTGGGCTACGGCTCATCAAGCCTCGTCACGAGAGATCTCAAGCTCGCCGCTGTGCCGGTCGGTTATTTTCACGGGTTTTCGCGGGACCAGAGCAACAAAGGGCATGTTCTCGTACGCGGAAGGCGGGCTCCTGTTGTCGGCATGGTCAACATGAACATGATCATGATCGATATCACGGATGTGCCGGACGTCAGAACGGGTGATGAGATAGTAATCATCGGAAAACAAGGCGACAATACAATATCAGTTGGTGCGTTTGGTGAACTCGCTCGTTGTATCAACTACGAGCTTCTCGTAAGCCTGCCCTCTGAAATTCCACGCGTCGTTGTTGACTGAATCTTTCTTTGTCTTAAGCAGATTCAGGAGAAAATGATTTGAATAGCCATTACAACGACAGCATTCTCCGCTCGCTGCGCAGGATTACTCGGGCCATCGATCTCTACAGCAAAAAGCTTGCGGCGAATCATCAGCTCACGGGTCCGCAGTTGGTGTGCCTGCGCGTCCTGTCCCAAGTCGACCAAATATCCCCATCAGAACTATCCAAACAGATTTCCTTGAGTCAGGCCACGGTCACGGGAATTCTGGATCGGCTGGAACGCCGAGACCTGCTGACGCGGCAACGCTCATCAAAAGACAAGCGACGAGTGAACCTGAAGCTGACCCCCACCGGCCAGCACCTGGTCGAGTCAGCGCCTACTCCTTTGCACCAACGATTTGCCGAGCAACTCGGCGCACTACCCGGTGACAAACAAGCCCTGATAGATCAAGTCCTGGCCCAGGTAGTGGAGATGATGGAGGCCGAATATCTGGATGCAGCCCCCATGCTTTGAGGTCAAGGTCTTGGATACTCTTTGATTCTCATCCTCCCTGTGCTTTGATGGGGCTTGAGGAGAAATAAGCTCATGCGCATTTTTACCAAACTCGCACTCGCCGTTGCCGCCCTGAGCCTGATGATGGGCAGTGCATGCGAAGATGATTCCTCGTCTCGCAAGCTGGGTTCCATGAAGCCCATGGGCAAACTGCCCAACCTCGAAGATGTCAACGAGAGGGAACCAAGCAGGGAAAACTACATCCAGGCATCCATCGACCTGGGGTGCATGGCCCAAACGGCTGTCCAGCAAAACCTGCGCTACAGTTCCATGACCGAGGCCTATCGCAAGGTCATGGAAAAAAATCGCTTCCGCGATCGGAATCACTTCGCCAAGGTGCAGGCCACGATGAGACAGGATCAAGCCGCCAATGCAATCATCCAGGTGGGCATTCAGAAATGTCTTGGCGGCTCTGCCCACAAAGACGCGATGAACAAGCTCAACACCGACCAACGCATCAAGCGCCACTGAACCTGCGCCAAATCGCCTCAACCCGTGCGAACACAGTCCGCCAAGTGAAAGCAGCCAAAACCTGTTCATCCGGCTGATGCACCGGTCCGCGCAGCAGTGCTGCTTCGCAGCATTGACCCAGACGTCGCGTGAAGTCCGGCAGGGCGGAGGGCTCCGGCACGTCCACGCCTCTCATTGCGGGCTCCGCAACCAGGTGCAACACTTCACCCAGTCGAGGAGCCAGTTCGCGGCGGATGCCATCCAGATCGGTGGCCACCAAGCGACAACCACAGGCATAACCTTCAACCAGAACCAGGGGCAAACCTTCAAAAAACGACGGTAGCACCAGGAGATCGACTTGACGCATGCGCTCAGCCAGGGTGGCCTGATCCAGCATGCCGAGCAGCCGAACTCGAGGCATGGCCTGCATGCGAGCCTCCAACGCCTTCGATTCCTCCGCGCCGCCACTGCCCACCACCCACAACTCACGCACCACGCTCTCGGGCATGGTCGCGAATGCGTCCAAGAGACAGGTCAGGCCCTTGGCGTGGCTGAGCTTGCCCACAAAAAGCATTCGTCCCGTGGCTTGGCCGCTGCGTCCCCTTTTATGAAACAGGTCTTTTCGATAACCCGCTCCCACCTGATGGATACGCTTAGGCTCCACACCAAGTCTTTGACTCAAGGCCTGGGCATGACCCGCGTGCAATACACAAAAGGCCTCATTACGTGCACAACCTCGAAGCACTGCTGGAGCCAAATGAGGGCAGAGTTCCATTTGGCGAAAACCCGTTGCGTGGCAATGGGTCAATACCGGTGTACCCTGCGGCAGCCACTCCTTGAGCCAAGAGCTGAGCAACCAAAGGTGATGACTGTGAACAATGTCCGGCTGGAATTCCGCCAGCACGGATTCGAGTCTCTGTTTCCAGGCCTGCTTGTAAGCATCCAACAGCCCAACATCCAAACAGGAAAAACAGCTGGAGGCATAGGGCATGACATCGCTCATCCCAGGCAAAAGAAAGTCCAATGACCCCTCGCCGAACAACAGAGGCATGACATGCTCAGGGGGCAGGTCCCCCACCTCGGGCGCCGGATCCTCGGCGGAGCTACCCAGCAACACTCGCTGCTGGTGACCCGCGGCGGCGGCCTCCCGAACCAGGGCCTCCAAGGTCACACCACTGCCGGTACGCCCCGGGCGCTGACTCAAAACATGGAGAACGCGCATGGAAAAACCTCCCGCAAGCCATGGTCCTATCACAGGGAGAGAATCGGGGGAACTCACAGCCTTGGTTTTGCTGCGTCTTCATGCAATGCTCCTGTTCGCGCAATCCTCGTCAGGAGGTACAGAATGAAGCGATTTATTCCGGCATTGGCCCTGCTTGCCTTAACCCTGGCCTCCTCGCCCGAAGCCCTGGCCCGGGAGGGTTTTTCGGTTCACTTTGGCCTGGGCGGCGGCTTTTGGGATCTGGGTACCGACTCCTTGGCCGGCCAGCTTTCGGAAATCAACCGACCCCCGGCCGAAGGGGCTCTGCTCTCGGGCAGCCTGGAGCACGGCCTGGCCCTGCAATTGGGATTCGCCTACAACATCATGGGCTATGCCTCGCTGGATTTGGGCATCACCGGCCATGGATGGAACATGGGCACGAGTGACGCCATCGGCGGCTCGGGTCACGCCTCCCTGGTGGCCCACATCCACCCCTTGCAGTTCTTCCTGCCCCCGGATCGGCCCTACGACGCCAGCCTGTTTCTGGGTGGTGGTTATTCCATCCTGGGCGGCGGACAGCCGGACGACAACAACTCGCGCGCCTTAGACGGCGGCGCCCTGGAATGCGGCATCGCGGGGCGCTGGTTTTTCACCGACTGGTTCAGCCTGGGTGCCGAACTGCGCCTGATCGCGCCCTTCTACTCTCGTTGGGTGGTGGACTGGGAGGACGGTGAGGACTACGACTTAGACGGTGCGCCGGACGCTCTGTTCGTGGCCTTGTTGGTGCAAGCCGGTTTTCACTTCACGCCCGCAGGCACCTCAAAAGGCACACCATGAGCGCTCACGGCGGGCTGCCTCCGGCGCTCATCGACGGAGGCAGCCTTCCGGAAACCAGCGGCTTCGAAGAGGACAACTGGTACTACGAAGAGGATCAGGGCTTGTCGCGCATGGGCATTCGCTTTTCCGCCAAGCTTCATGTTGAACAAACGCCGTTCCAAAAACTGGTCATCTATGACACACAATTTTTCGGCAAGCTCTTGACCCTCGACGACGTGGTCATGTTCACCGAGCGTGACGAGTTCGCCTACCATGAGATGCTCATCCATGTGCCCCTGTGCAGCATGCCCGAGCCCAGGCGCGTGTTGATCATCGGCGGTGGCGACTGTGGCTGCCTGCGCGAAGCGCTGAAACACCCCAGCCTCGAAGAAGTGATTCAATGCGACATCGACGAACGAGTCACCAAAGCCTGCGCGCCCTTCTTCGACTGGATCCAACCGGCCATGGATCACGCAAAAAGTAAGCTGCTGTTTGAAGACGGCGTGGCCTTGATCGAACGACACGAAAACAGCTTCGATTTAATCGTGGTGGACTCGACAGACCCCAAGGGCCCCGGCGTGGGCCTGTTCACCGCCGATTTCTACGCCAAGGTCCGGCGCGCCCTGACGGCCGATGGGGTCATGGTGGCCCAGACCGAAAGCCCCTTCTGGGATCCGGCCATGCTGGGCGCCATTTACGAACAAATCAGGCAGGCCTTTGACCAAGTCGTCACTTATGTGGGCGCGGCACCCTCCTACCCTTCCGGCAACTGGAGCTGGGCCTACGCCTCAAACCAGCGCAAGCCCAGTGATCACTTCAACGAACTTCAGGCGGCCCGGCTGGAAAACGAATGCCTCTACTACAACCGACAAATTCACCAGGCCTGCTTCGCCCTGCCCACCTTCATGCACAAGGCCCTTCGTGGCGAGAATCCCTTCGCCCGCTTCGAACCCATCCCTGAAAAGTAGGCTCAGTGGCGCCCGAATATCTTACGCATGCCTTCGGGAGGGCCAGCGTACTGACCCAAGCCCCCAGGGCTTAACCAACCGGCAATGGCCCCCGTCGGGCAACGATGATAACAGGCCCAGCAGCCGACGCAGTTGGAACCCACCTGGGGCACGGGCTGTCCCACGGGCCAGGTGATGCACTCGACGGGGCAAACCTGCACACAGCCGCCACAGCGGCTGCATTTTTTCTCATCGATGCGGGTGGCGGTGGCCTTGGAGGCCTGGGTCGGCGTCATGCGCCTCCCCGCTGCCGCAGCGCCCGGCAGCCAGGGTTTGTACAAAGGCTGCATCAAGGCTTCACTGTCGCCCCTTTCCGCCGACGTCAACATGCGACCCAAGAAGGACTCCAATGCTTCCTTGTCCTCGTTTTGAGGCTCGGTGCAATCAGGCCAGAAGAGACCGAGCATCGGACGAAAAGCGGGCAGCATGCGCGCCAAGCCTCGACCCAGGCCCTTGCCCAAGCCCATGGGCAGGCTGACCACCCGCTGGGGAGGCCAGTTTGAAGGGGCACTAACCCAATGGGCCCCCAGTGCCCGATAGCCCCGTGCATCCAGAAGCGCCGCCTGTCCTTCGAAATGAGCACCGGGCTCTCCAGCTGCCGTTGCCAAAAGAAAAGCGGGCCTGGGTTCCGCGGGCTCGATGAGCCCTCGCAGGTATTTGTCCATGACGAAACTGGACCGGAAATACATGGTGGGGCTGGCCACCCCAAGCAAGTCCATGTCCTCCAGTTGCTTGGGATCCGGCTCCAGGCGAATATCCACCAGACGCACCTGATGGCCGGCCGCGGCCAAATGGCGCTGGACGTAACGGGCCACCAAATCGGTGTTGCCCGTGACCGAGTGCAGCAAAAGAACGATGCGCATACTTTCCTCCTAGCCCTTAGTGTCCTATCATAGTGAAAATTAAAAGGAGCTAAAACCATGAGATTCAATTTCCACTTTTCCCTGGCCATTCTCGCTGGCTTCTTCTGGTTGGCTGGTTGCAAAAACGACGCCCAGGCCGAGGCCAAAACAGCAAGCCCGGTCAGCAAAATCCAAGCCGCCAAAAAACAAGTCGCCAAAACCGGCGCTCCCCTGCTTTGGAAAATCGAAGGAGGCAAGCAGACAGCTTATGTCTTCGGCACCATTCACCTGCCCGACGATCGGGTGACCAAGCTCCATCCCCAGGTGGAAAAAGCCTTTGCCGCATCCAAAGAAGTGCAGACCGAGATCCCCATGGACCTCGCCACCCAGATGGGTATGGTGCAAAAACTCTTTCTGCCTGACAACAAAACCCTCAAGGACGTAGTGCCCGCGGAGCTTTTCAGCAGGGTAGAGACCCTTTTCAAGGCCAAGGGCCTTCCGATGGCGGGGCTGGACCGCTTCAAAATCTGGGCTGTTGCCGCCCAATTGGTGCTCTTGGACAAGATCATGGAGTTCGCAAGCAAAAAGCCATTGGACACTCAGCTCTATGAACGGGCCGGCAAAGAGGGCAAAACACAGGGCGCCCTAGAGACCGTGGATGAACAGCTTGCGGTCTTCGACAGCCTGACCATGGACGAGCAAGTGCGCATGCTCAAACAGACCCTGGACCTGATGGACGAGAAGAAAAAGGAAGGCTCGGACCCCCTGGAGGAACTGGTGCTCGCCTACCTTTCCGGTGACCTGAAGGTCATCGAGGCCGCCATGAACGACAGCTACGATCCGGAAAGCACCTTGGACAAAAAGATCATGAAAAGGCTGATCCTCGACCGAAACAAAACCATGGCCGAGCGCATCGCCAAACGCGTCCGCAAAAAAGACGCCAAGCCAATCTTCTTCGCCGTGGGTGCAGGTCACCTGGTGGGCGACAAAGGCGTGGTCACCCTGCTCCAAAAGGCCGGCTTCAAGCTCACCCGCATGAAGTAAATTCGCTCGGCTTACTGGGTGAAACTGACCAGGAATTCATCCCACATGGTTCGGGTCCAAATTGCGCCCGAGTCCCGGTAGGCCGGATCCATGGAGTCGGAGCTTGAGGGGAAGTAAATGGACAGGCCATTGGACCCCGAATAGCCACTCTGAGCACGGCTGTAGACGATGGTCACTTCGAGTTGATCGACCAGGGCCTGGGCTGCTTGCTGCAAAGCCGCCGGCGCTGTGCTCATGACGGCCACGCCCTCTGCGAAGCCCTGCAGATCTTTGAACTCCGAAAAGGTAAAGCTCTGGGTGTTCGAGCGCACCGAGGAAATGGTGCCGTAAAGTCCCGTGTTGTTCATTAGCTCCGAAGCAAAAGCATCCATGGCCACAGCCAAATCATCCATGCTGTTCAAATCGGTGACGGCCAGCGTGCTGTTATCTGACGATTCGTTGCTGTAGGCATCCACGATGCTGATGCCCAGATCCGCGGCCGCCATATTGTAGTCAGCCACCAAGCCCGGCAAAAATTCATGGTAGGGCCATCCGGCAACCGGCTCGGTTTCAGAGGAGGCGACGAGGTAGTTGGCATAAGGCGCACTGGCCTCGGCCACTTCCCACATGCCCATCAGGCAGGCATCGAAGCCCACGATGTCCAATTTCGTGCCCGCCGCGGCCACGATGCCGGCCATGGCGGAAGCGTAGTCGCCATTGGAAATCGAAATCTCACCGGCCGTGCCCGAGTCGTCATTGGAAAACCCCTTAAGCAAGGGATTCTTGGGTGCGGCCTTCCAGCCATCACCATGGTCCCACATGATCATGGCATAGTGACGAGCCGGATAATGCTCAACAGCCCAAACCCCAAAGTCCCTCAGGGTACGCCAGTCACTCATGTCCACTTCATTCCAGTTCTCGACAAGCGTCGTGCCGCCTTGTTCGATGTATAGAATCCGAGCATCGCCGTTGTCACCGTAAAGGGTGTCGAAAAGAGTGACGATGTGCACGTGTGCCGTGGACCCGGCGACGGTCATCTCGTCCACGTCGTCGTAACCGTCGCTCTCCAAATTGTTGTCGGCGTTCAAAAACACGATGAAGGCCCAGTCGTTGGCGTCCGGATCCATGATGCAGGCGGGCGGGTTATCCAGGTCATCAATGTAGCCGGCGTTGCATTCGCAGAAATAAGTCGCGTAGCCGTCTGCCTCGTTCGGCACGCATCGATTGCGATGTTCAATATCCTGGCAAACACCATCGACACAAGGATCGGGTACGCAATCGTTGCCGAAAGGCAGCATGCCCGCGCCACAGACGCAGTCATAACCGGACCAATCGGTCCAGGCCTCACAAATCGGGTTGCCCGGACAAACCACCTCTTCATCCGCGCAAGGATCCGGGTTCATGCTGTAGGTGAGTTCATAATCGCCGCCCTCAGAGTAACTGTCGGCCCAGATGAAATAGGCCCCAGCATCCAGAATCAAAGTCAGGGCCGAGGAAAGACCAGAACCGCCATCATCATCGCAAGCCACCTCGCTTGCGGCCGAGTCGCAAACCGAACGGACATGCAGCACCGTGTCCGTGTTGCCCAGCCCATCCAAATCCAAAACAACCAAGGAGCGCTCGTCTAAAGTCATCCCGTAGACCCGGTCCGGACCCCCGCCCGCGCAGCTTCCCGTGGCGTCGTCAGCAGCCGTGGCGCTCGATCCGGCCACCATGCCCGAGTTGCCACTCAAGGGCATCACGTCCGCGCAGGATTCACCATGCGGATTGGGGTCGAGAATACAAACCGGCGGTTCGGAGCTGTCAAAAATGTAACCCGGATCGCAGAGACACAGATACGAATCCGGCAGCTGTGGATCGCAAAGAGTCTGGTGAGTCTGCTGACAGGGGTTGGACACACAGGGATCCGGCAGGCATTCGCCGGTCACCGGATAGTACAAGGTACCGTCTCCGCAGCCCACATCAAGGGTCAAGGTGTAGTTGCCCACGCTATTGTTGTAGCCGTCGATGAACAAGTAGAAATCGCCCGGCTGCAAATCCACCTCGAACATGGAATCCAAACCGTCGCCCGAATCATCGTCGCAGGCGATCTCGCTGGAGGCGTTTGTACAGTCCGAACGAAGATACATCATGGTGTCATAAGAGGATCCGCTCAAGTCAAACGTGATGGTCAGAGACTCAGAAAGTTCAAAATGGTAGACCATCTCATCCGCGGAACCGGAGTTCTGACAAGAACCCACATAATCATCACCGCCACCCGCGGTACTACCCGTGACCGAGGCGACCGACAGGTCCAACTCCAAAGGCAGGGCACAATCATGGCCCGCATCAGCGCCTATGCAATTACCCAGGCCGTCAGGAAAAAAGCCCCCGGCCTCGTCACAGATGCAAACAGCCTGGCCGTTTTCATACCCACAAACACCGTGTCCCGAGCAGGTCCAGGCCAGCGCTTCGCAGGTGGGCAGACAAGAACCATCCCCATCCGAGTCCTGGTAGCCCTCAGCACAGGCCACACAATCCGGCTCGGCGTAACCCGCGTCACAAACACACTGCGCCTCACCCGAGTTGTCCTCGCAGTGGCTGTGAGCCGCGCAAACCAAACCCGCCAGATTGCAGTCGGGTTCGCACTCACCGTTTTCATCGTGGTCCTGGTAATCCATGGCACAGAGCTGGCAACTTGCGCCCGTGTAGGCGGGAAAACATTCACAAATCGCCTCTCCGCTATCGTCCTCGCATTGGCCGTGCTCCCCGCAATCCAGGTTGACCGTGACGCAGGAGGGCCAACAAGCCCCGTCTCCATCGTGGTCCTGGTATCCATCGCTACATGACGTGCAATCCGGTTCGGCATATCCAACAAAGCAAACACAAAGCGCAGTACCTGAGTTGTCCTCGCAAGCCGAATGAGGCATGCAATCGACCAGCGCACAACTCACCGAACAAACACCGTCCGCATCGTGGTCCTGGTAATTCACTGCGCAGGCATCGCAAAAAGCGCCCACGTATTCCGCCTCACAAACACAATGCGCCTCACCCGATTCGTCCATGCAGGCTCCATGGAGACCACAATCCAATCCAAGCAAGTCACAGGAGGGCAAGCAAAGACCATCTTCATCCAGATCCTGATAGCCCTCGGCACAAAACTGACAGGTCTCTCCCGCATATGCCTCTTCACAATGACAAGTGGCCGTACCGCTCGCATCGTCGCAGATTCCGTGCTCACCGCAGTCTGATTCAACGTGGTCACAATCTGCCTGGCAGGCACCGTCAAAATCATTATCCTGGTAGCCCTCGATGCAATCACAGCGAGCCTGACCGCTCTCGTCGCTGCAAACCCCGAGTGCCCCACAATCGAAGGCCACGTTGTCGCAATCCGGCAGACAAGAACCATCCTCATCGTTGTCCTGATAAGCCTCGGCGCATTCGTCGCAGTTCTCGCCGGCATATGCCTCGGCGCATATGCAACGGGCCTCGCCCGAACCGTCGTCACACACTTCGTGCTCGGCACAGTCCGTACCCTCGGTCCCGCAGGCAGGCAAACATTCGCCATCACCATCATGATCCTGATGGCCCGGGGCACAAGAACCGCAGGTGGCGCCGACATAGCCCTCGTCGCAATCGCAGACAGCCTGGCCATCGACATCAGCGCATTGCCCGTGTCCCTGACAGGTGCCGGCCAAACAACCCCCCACGTCCTCACCCCCAGCGCAACCACTCGCGCTCAAGGCCAGAACCAAAATCGTCATCATCGCAAAGGCTGTCCATCGCTCATGTCGTCTCATGTCATTTTCCTTATTCGCTGGGCCCAACCCATTCCTAACCCGGCAACACATCCCAAACAAGCGAGAACCCTTGTAAACACTCGGCCTTTTCGGCACACTCACCCACATGGACCCCATCGCCATCAGCCGCCGATTGACCCGCAAACTTGGCCGCATGCGCTTTGCCGCGCCTGTGGCTCATGTCTACAATCCGCTGGTTTACGCTCGGGCGAATCATGAAAGCTATCTGAAACGCTACGCTCATCCCGGCGTGGAGGCCGTGCTGCTCGGCATGAACCCGGGCCCCTTCGGCATGGTGCAAACAGGCGTTCCCTTCGGCGAAGTGGAGTTCTGCCGCGACTGGCTGGATATTTCGGGCCCGGTCAAGCAACCCAAATCCAGCCACCCCAAGCGACCCGTCCAGGGTTTTGCCTGTACCCGCCGAGAGGTCAGCGGACGA
>JAFCZJ010000307.1 GCA_019314375.1 Deltaproteobacteria bacterium
GTCTGATTTTGTCGTTGGACTTGCAAAGTTCGATGATGTTGTTCTCGGTTTGAACCGGCGAGGTCAAACTCAAGACGACTTCTTTTAGATCATCGTCGTCGACACTCAAATCCTCCTCGTCCAGGTCAGCAACATCTTGGTGGTTGGCATCTTGCTTGTTGCAGTCGTTGTCGGTATTGCGAGCGACCCAGGGGCCGGGCGGGTTGCCCGTGCTGAGTGAGTCTTCACGGGCATCGTCCCTTCCGTCCACATGCCCGTCGTTGTCAACGTCGATTTGCAGGTCCAGGTCGAGCCCGAAATGCAGCGGGACCGGATCGGAGCGCACCTCGTAGTACGTGCTGGGGTTGAGAATGATGCGGGCGAAGTAGTTCTTGCTTGAGTCGAAGTAAGTGCCGCGGCCAATAGTGATCGAGTCGCTGCCCACGACGGCTTCGGTATAAAACACGGGGACTTTGTCGTCCCCGTCTTCGTAGAAGACTTCCAGGATGGCCAGATCCGGCTGGTAGTTGCCGGCCAGGATGGAGTAGCCGATGACGAAATCGTATCTCGTGTATCCGTAGGTATCCAGGAAGAACACGTAGGGTTCGCCGAAGAACTCAAAACCAACACTGTGACATTTGATGAGTGGGTGCCTGGGTGTGTAGGGCGAGGTATTGGGGTAGAAGTTGACGAAGCAAGGTAAGGGCTGGGCATAGCAACTTTCGCAGGTGCCGCCCCAGCGCTCGACCGGGGTCGAGGCCGTGGACGACCAGTCGTAATCATAGTTGCCGGGGGTCGTCGGCATGTCTAAGAGCATTACGCTTTCGCCGTTGTCCAGGTACTCCACCTGGACCGGGGCATCCGGGGCACCCACGGGCGTGGCCAGGATCGTGCGTTCTTCCACCTGGCGGGTTGTGGAGTAGCTGTCCATCTTGGTGAGCACCGGGCAGTTGGTTGCCCCGTTGCAGAAGTCTCCCCGCTCCCCTTGGTCTTCTTGATCGCGCACGATGAAGTGTTGGTTGACGGAGAGGCGCACCGTGGCACCTGCCTTGCCCACGCAGTTGGGCTCGAGGTACTCACCCATGTTGCACAGGTCACCCATGTTGCTTTGAAGCTCGCTGAAGTAAGCCTGGATGTCGTAGGTCAGGTTGGCGTCAAAGCTTTCATCGTTCTTGACGTCGGCCAGCACATCAAAGGTGTAGTGGCCTCCGGGTGAGCCACTCATGACCGTGCAGAAAGTGGCGCGGGTGATGCTGGACTTGAACTGCAATTGCTGGAAGTTGCCGGCATTGCATAAAACTTGGGCCTCGTCGTAGCTGGGCCTGCCGGCCACACAGGGGTCTTCCATGCGGATCAACAGTCCGGGACGATTGTCGAAAAGCACGCCGCCAGGATCCACGAAGGGCGCATTGGCAAAGACTTGCATGGCCACGTTGGAGACCGGGTTGTCGTGGGGATCCAGCACGATCATTTCTGGACAGCCACCCCAGGACATGACCCGGCCACCCAAGGTGGAAGTCGTTAGATCGACAAGCCGGGCGTCTGTTTTGTCCGGCATGCCGATGGCTGTGAAGGGGGTTTTGAGATGGGTGCCAGTGGTGGTCAGATAGGCGTCCACTGCGTTCAGGCCTGCCTGCACCGCCCAGGGCTGGCCTTCTTCGTTGAGGTAAATGGGGTTGTCGGCCGTACTTGTGCCCAGGGTCAGGGTGGCGGTGGCGATGCCGATGACGTCGGTCGTGACCGTGGACTGTGCCAGGCTGCCGCCGCCGGCCATCACCGTGAAGCTGACCTCTGCCCCGTCGACCGGATTTTGGTCAGAGTCGACGACCAGCACCTTGAGTTGAATGGATGCACCCACCGTGGCCTTTTGTTTGTCGGATGCCAGGATCTTGGCGATGGCCTGTGCTGCGTTGCTGTCGTAGTTGGGCGCGCTTACCAATTGGTGTGCAAGGACCATGAAGTAGGGTCCAGGCCATGACTCGCGATCCACCACCGTGTATGCCCCCGCGATGCTTCCACTGAGCATCCAACCGGCCTCGCCAGTCAGGGGATCTGTTCTCATGTAGCCCACGCCGGTCCAGACGCCGACTGTCAGCATCCTGTCGGGCACCAGCACCTGCTGGCCTTGCTGCACGGCGTCTCGGATGTCTTGTTTGACCTTGGTGCCGAAGGGCAGGCTGGGCAGCAACGTGTCTACGTTGGAGGCGTCTATCGTCACCAGCGGGATGCCCTGGTTGTTGGCGATGGCCAAGAGTCTTGCTGTTGAGATGGAGTCAACACCCAAATCTTCGCGTAAGACTCGGTCTTCCAGCACCGAGCCTTGCAGGGCGCTTAGGTCCATGAAGAGTTTTTTTGCGGCGTTGTTTCCGACCAGCTCCACCTGCCGGAGATCCGCGTCCACGAACGCGCCCTTCCAGGTGAACTCGTGGGGTACGCCCAGCACCTGGTTGACCTGGACCACGCCGCCCAGGGTTACCACCTGGGGCGCGGGGTGTAAGAGCTTCAGGCGCAGCAAAGAGGCAAGCTCTCGTTCGGCCGCCTGCCAGCGGAGGAGATACATCAAGGCCTCGTCGAAGTAGATGCGCTCGGCTCCTTTTTGCTCCAAGGCTAGCGGCTCGGTCAATATGGGCTTGCCCGCGACGAGGGCCATGACCGTTAGGTTGCCGACGACCAACTCGTTGACGAAGCGCTTCGTGCCCGCGGGGCCTGCAAGCTCGATTGCAAGCCGGGCGTCGGCACCCATGGGCAGACCGGCCGTGCCGACCGCCAGGCGCTGTCCGTCAACCGTAAGGACCGGGCGTAGCCTGACCAGGTAGGCCGGGGTCGCGCCGAGGCCGCCGAAGGAGTTGATGATCTCTTGGTTTTCCACCGTCTCGGGTTCGTAGCGCAGAGCGATGGAGCGGTTGCTGAGTTTGTAGGCTGGGAGGGTCAGCTCGAAAAATACCTGGCTGGGATTTACGGCGTCGTAGGCTGTGAACTTGACCTGGTGTAGGAGGCGCTCTGGCAGGGAGGT
>JAFCZJ010000070.1 GCA_019314375.1 Deltaproteobacteria bacterium
AGCATGGGCCTGCGCTTGCAGAGTCGCCTGAGCCCATCGTGGACCGCCCGCTTGAGTTACCGCTTTGAGCTGCGCTTCTTCGACAGCCCCATCATCGAAGACAACCTGGACACGACCTTGAACCGACAGGATCACCGACATGTCCTGGGCCTCAAAGGAACCTTTCAGTGCAGCTGGACCCAGGGAAAGCGGCTTATCTTGCAGGGCTCCTATTTCTTGTCGGCCAACGCATCCAACAGCCAGGGGTCTTCCGCCTTGTGGCATCGATTCCAGGCCGTCGTTTCCATGCAACTCCCCGCGGATCTGGCCCTGCATCTGATGGGCACCCTGCAGTTCACTCAATACCCGGACGGAATCTTCTTGGACAAATCGGCCTATGAACCGGACGCCGACGAAAACGAAAACGCCCTGGTCTTGCGCCTGAGTTGGCGGATGTGGGATGAGTTGCACTTGTCGGACGTAGAGCTTCCCTCTTTCGCCAGAGAAACGGTGATGTTGGGTTTGTCTTGGGGTGCTGAGCTATAAAATTCGGGCGGGGATGAACCCCGCCCCTACGGACCGATCCCATTGCGAAAAATTCTGCCCTTCACATGGCGGCCCAGAGCATAAGCATCATGCCGGTCACGGGCATAAGAACAGCCAGGGCGGCGCGGCCCGGCCCCATGCGATGTACTTGCCCCACGGCGATGACCTGCAAGACCACCGACCACAGCCCGCCGATCAGATGCCCAACAAAGGGAATCGCCACCAGCAGCAAGGGGACAAAGCCATAAGCCGTGGCGTGAAAAGTGGCCGCGAAACCTCGATGGCGTTCGGCCACCAACATCACGCCCAAATGCATCAAACCGGCGGTGACAAACACGTTGAGGATACCCAACAAGGGCGAGGCGAAAAGACTGACCATGAACATGCCCCGCAGGGTCTCGATGAGCTCCTCCGGCTTCATGTCCTTGGCGCCGCTTTGGGCTGCAGCCTGGCGCAGCTGCTCTAGCTGCTCCGGCCCGGCCTGGCTCAACTGCCACAAACCGTAAATGCCAAAAAAAGCCACCGCCCAAGTACAGACGATCCAACCGAAGCTCAATGCACCCCGGGTGGATTTGGGCTCAATGGCGGCGAAGAAGGCAGAGGGGTTGCCATAAACCTGCTTGATGGTGGTCCAGAAACGACCGAGCAGTCCTTGTTCCCGAAGTTGCCAGGCCGGAATGAAACTCGTCTCTCCCTTGAGGCGCTGCTGCAATTCGGCCAAGCGCTTTAATGCCTCGGCGCTCAACTCCTCATCCGCATCCGAAAGCTTTTCCTCAGTTGCCGCCGCAGCCGGATCATCACCGGGGTCTTCTTCTTCCATCGGCTCCGGTTCTCCGCCTGGATCCGGTCGCAATTCGTCCACGGTCGTCGGATTTGCGACGGGTTCTGAATCGGATACGGGCTCTTCGGACTCCACAAGCTCCAGGCCTGGCTGCGGCTCAAGCCAAATCTGGGTCTTGCAAACCGGGCAGGTCAGGCGACCCGCTCGTCGACTCTCAAAGTTGCGCCCACAGGACACGCAACGTACAAGGAAACCATCTTGAGCCATGAAACACTCCGCTAAAAACAAAGAAGCCGCGCACTGTCATGCGCGGCTTCACTAACACTGCGCGGTCAAACCGCAGCTTCACTAACGCTGCGCGGTTAAACCGCGCAGCATAACGTGGCACTAACGAATCAAAAAACGATTCGTAAATGCCACTAAATCGGGAAGACAGGATTTGAACCTGCGACCCCCTGGTCCCGAACCAGGTGCTCTACCAACCTGAGCCACTTCCCGACATTTCAATCCACCGTCAACGCCGCCCTTAAGCGACGCAGGGCCGCGGCCACATCACCTTGGCCAAACACACCCGACCCTGAAACAAACACATTGGCTCCAGCCTGAGCCGCAAGCCCAATGGAATCCTCTTTTATCCCACCGTCCACCTGGATGTCAACGGACAACTGTCGCTCGTCCACCAACCGCTTGAGCCAGCGCACCTTGTCCAGCATGGACGAAATGAATTTTTGGCCCCCGAAACCCGGTTCCACGGTCATGATCAAAACCAGGTCACAACAAGCCAAAACAGGCTCGATACTCTCTATCGGGGTGGCCGGATTGATCGCAACACCAGAGCGAAGCCCCAGGGCACGAATGCGCTCCAGGGTCCGATACAGATGCAGACAGGCTTCAGCCTGCACCGTCAAGACCTTGGCGCCGGCCGCGGCGAATTCGTCCAGGTAACGATCCGGATCGCTGATCATCAGGTGCACATCCAGAGGCAGACGGGTGCGCTTGGCCAGGGCAGCCACCACGGGCATCCCAATGGTAATGTTGGGCACGAAGTGCCCGTCCATCACATCCACATGTACCCAGTCAGCGCCCGCGGACTCCAACTCCGCCACCGCGTCGCCAAGGGCGGCCATGTCAGCAGACAAGATGGATGGCGCGATCAGCATGGGTCGAGTGGTCATCAATCCCCCTGCCGCTGTAAGCGCACAGCGAAAAAGCCGTCCATTTTATTTTCGTCCGGCCAAGTGCGCATCTGAGCCTGGGCATCAAGCAAGCTGTGCCAGCCGGAGCGCTTTTCCGTGCGCGGATCGTGCCGAATGAACTCGGGATGACGAGCCAACCAGCGTTCGATGAGTTCGGGGCCCTCCGCGGGACTGAAGCTGCAAATGCTGTAGACCAAATATCCCCCTGGAGCCACCAGGGGTGCCATCGCATCGAGCAAGGCCTCTTGCAACTCCACCATGCGATCGATATCGGAAGACAGCAGACGCCACTTGCTCTCCGGATGTCTGCGAATGACCCCCAGGGCTGTACATGGTGCATCCAACAAGACCCGATCGAATTGTCCCAGCACATCCTTGCTGGTCTCGCTGGCGTCCGCCAGCTCAGTCTGAACGATCTTGATGCCCAGTCTGTCGGCCAACTTACGCACCAAACCCAATCGGGCCGGATGGGCATCCATGGCCAGGACCTCACCCTTGTTCTCCATCAACTGGGCGATTGTTGCGGTCTTACCTCCTGGCGCGGCACAGGCATCCAAAACCCGCTGACCAGGCTTGGGCGCCAACAACAAGCATACAGCCTGAGCGGCGGCATCCTGCACATGCATCAGACCTGCCTCGTGAGCCGCCAACTCCCTCAGGTTGATGGAGCCCTTCAGGGTCAGGGCATCAGGTACGCTCTTCTCGGGAACGGCGTCCACCCCGGAGGCAGACAAAAGATTACACAGACCCTCTGGTTTGACCCGAAGCGTGTTGGCCCTTACCCACAAAGGAGCCGGAATATTCAGCGATTCCATCAAGGATACGGCTCGCTGCATGCCAAGAAGATCCAACCAGGACTCCACCATCCAGTCAGGAAATGAATGCAATATGCCCAAGGCTCGCACCGGTCTTTCCCGTCCTTCGGGATCAGGCCATTCGATGCGATCCAGAGCACTGGCCAAACCCCTGGCCACTGCATTCACAAAACCACCGGCTCTGGAACCCCGAATCGCCACCGCCAGACTTGTCCCTTCGTCCACTGCCGCCCACGCCGGGACACGATCCAAAAAAAGCAACTGATACGCGGTCATTCTCAAGATGCGCAACAAGGTGGGTTCGATACGATCCAGACTGCGACGACTATGGGCCGCCAGCGCATAATCCAAGCGACGGCGCCAACGCAGCGTACCATAAACCAGCTCGGTGGCCAGACGCCGATCTTCCGATTTTCGAACCCCGCGTCGCATCAGCGCATGGTCCAGGGCCAATGAAGCAAAAGCATTCTCTGCCTCTACCCTGCGCAGCACTTCTAAGGCCACACGACGAGCCACCGAGACGGACTTGTTCTTTTTTGACTGACGCATCATAACAGCCACTTAATATCGCGAAGCGTGGTGCCTTGCAAGTAGGCCTATACGAAAAGAAGAACCATGGTGGACACCACCACCATCAAGGTCAGCATCATTCGGGCCACCATCGCCCGGTCTCCTGAGCGAGGCAAACCAGGCCAGGCCAGTGGAGCAGCAAAAACCATAACCAAGAAGGCCCCCTTAAGCAGCGACAAGATCATGACGGCCGACCAGGCCACCAGACAACCCAAGCCGGCTCCCACCAGAATCCACCGCAGCCGACCGCGCCCCTTGACCGCCTCCATGCGCCAGGAGGTCCCCATCAAGAACCCAAGCGGTAAGCCCGCCAGCACTGCCAGCAGAATCGAAGACCAACTTTGATAGCCGAAGGCATGGGGACCCAGCACTTCAGATTGGGCCGGGAAAATGGCCAAGGGCAAAGACGCCAAACACATCAACAGGACCAGACAGGCATCGACCGGCTTGTCAAAAAAGAGGCTCAACCGCCCGCCGAAGGCAAGACCCACCGCAAAACCCACGGCCAGCCCCATCAGCGCCAGGGTGGCACCGCCTGGATGACTGCCCCGACCAAACAAGCCCCCCAGCAGCAACAGCAAAGCCGCCGCCGGCAAAAAGCTTCGCAAGACAGTGGCAAAGCGCGGGAAGACAGGAGCATCCATTTTCACCAGCCGTGTAAACGGTTCAACGGAAACGCAGCACAGAATGCATCACCAGGTCCGAGCCCAGCATGCTGGCCTCCGCGCTCCACGCCGTCAACTGGGCCAGCACTTGCTGCACCATGGGCCAGATGACCATACGAAACTCGCGCCCCTGATCTCCGCCAAGACCATGCGCCATGGCACCGACCAGAGTCTCAGTCAGGTTGGCGAAATCCAGACTGGCCCTGCCTCGCATATTTGCAGCAGAGACAGGGTGCCAAAGTTGTCCACCGGACACCCTCACCAAACTCTCCATCATTCCTTCGCCAAAGCCGAAGAGCAGGGCGTCCCCCTTCAGGGTCCATGAGATGGTCGCGCCAGGCGCAGGCCGCATGGTGCGCAAGTCGAGGCCTGCAACTGTCTTTCGCTCGAGGGGAGTCCCCTTCTCGGCAATACGCGCCTCGATTGTTTCGACAAACTGCTGGAGCTTGGCGACATCGCGGGCCTTGAAGACAAGGCCCAGTCGCAGAAGGCTCATCACCTGCAGGTCTGGCGTCATCTCCGCCTTGAGCACTGAGGTGTCGGGGCTCAATACGTAAAAAGCCATGGACCCCTCAAGGTTGCCGATCACGTCGTTCATGAGATCCATACCCGTGACGGTCTTGAATTCCCTTCCACCTTTGGCCAATTCATCCGCCACGGTGTGATCGGGTGCCGTGGGGATGGGCTTTATCAAATTAAGGAAGGCCTTGGGGCTAAAGGATGCCCAGGCGCTGAAAATGGCATTCTTACTCAGCCCCCCGTGGAAACTCGGCAGTTTGGCATCCCCGGGGAAAAGACCAGCGAAGGTGCCACGCCCCTTCTTGCTGGGCAGCAAGCGCATGGACCAATCAATCTTCTTGTCGTCCACCGTCAAGGAAATCGCAAGGCCATCGAGCAGTTTCAGCATGTTCACAAGGACCCGTTGTTCCGCCTGCTCTTGTTTCAGTCGGGCCTTCATCCCGGGACGATGGTCCGACGACATCTTTTTGAGCTGTCCGCGCATCACGCGAATGGATTCGCCGGCCTCCTGCTGCACCTTGCGCACAACCCCGGCCATGGGCATAAAGAACATGGCCTGCGTACCTGGTACGGCACCAAGCCAGGCCCGCTTGAACCCGGCCAGTTTCTCCAACTTCTTGCCACCGCCGAAAAATGCGCGCACCACCTTGGCTTTCCCCTCAGCCTGCGCCTTATCCAGCACCAAACACCAAGAACCCTTGAAGGCAAAGGCCGCGCCGGCGGCTCCCTCGAAAAGCTCGGCTCCGGCCACCTGCCGCGGCTTGCCCGGCTTTGCTCCCGTGGCCTTCTCCATGGCGGCAAATAGCTTTTTTTTGAACAAGGAGGAATCCAGTAAAGAGAAGGCCACGGCGGGCTCTGCGTCCAGATCCAGATTGAAGGCCCCGAAAGAACCGTCCGGATTTATCCCAAAGTTGCGCATGCCCTCCGCGGTCAGGAGATTCTCCCCAAACTCGGCCTTCAGCTTGGCCCCCTGCCGAAGCAAATCCAGATCCGGGTTGAACATCTTGAAGCGATCCAGAATCAAGGAGGCCTTGGCCAAAGCCTCAGCCGGCCGCTCGATCACCATCACCAAAGCCGCCTTGCCTGGAATGTGCTTGGCCACCGCGGGCAGGGACCCGGCCAAAACAGAAAACGAAACGGTCAGCACCGAGACCGCGATCGCCAATGAGAACATCCTGCGCGCAAATTTCGACATGAAACCTCCTGCCTGCTTATTGTTCATTTGTAATTTTCTGAGCTACCCGTTTTCTCCCACCACTGTTCCCAGCGGCGGCAGGCCAACTCGCGGTCCGATTGCTTTGCGTCGTAATCGTAATCGAAATGTTCTTGGGTCAACTGGTTTAACTCCCGGCTTGAAGAAAAACGCACATCCCTGCTTTTTGAACGCAGACCCTCAATAAGCCACAGCATCCGGGACTCGCCCTTGTGGGCTTTTTGCCATTTAGACCACTTGCGCAGGTTGTGACCAAAATCCTGCTTGGTGATGTAGCTCAAACTCTCCTGTGCCGCCCTGGCCACCATCTTGTCGGATGATTTAACCAAGGCGATCAAATCGTCGACAGCATCTACGTCCTTGAAATTGCCCAGCAGCGCCGACGCAATGGCTTGCTGATCAGGCACGGCACCGCGCAAACGATGACGAAGGTTCAACAAAAGAGCATTGAACGAATCTGCGCCGCGGTATGACACCAACACGTCGATGGCGTTCAGGCGAACCAGAGCGTCTCGATCGTATAAGCGAGTCGCCAATCTGGGCACCACCGAATCATCCCGCACCGCGGCGAAAAAACGAACGGCATAGTAACGAGCAACGGGGTCGTCGTCCTCCAACCTGTCCCCGACATAAGGACTCGCCTCAATGCCCAGGTCCACCAAAAAACGCAACAAGGGACCATGCTCAACCAGGGGCGGAACCTGATCGTAACGTCCACGCACATCGAACAATAGATGCCCCGGGAAATGCTTCATCAGTTCGGGCAAGGCGCTCAGGCCAAGGGAGCCGATCTCCTGCCGGGCCTGATCCATCCTCGCCACGTCTCCACTGGAGAGGTCCTCGATCAACGAGGGCAGACCCGCCAAGCCCGGTGCCAACAGGGGCGTGGGCAGCACGACTTCGGGTTCGGGCGGAGAGAAGGACCCATCCGTGTCCACCACGACCACGTCTCCACCTTCACCAGCCAGCACGGAGGAAGACACGCCCTCTTCTTCTTCGCCCAAATCTTCGATCCGCACCCGCTGCTCGTCACCCCGAATGCCCTCCGCTTCAGGCAGGGCCTCACGGACCGGTGCGGGAAAGCCCAGCACGTCGGCCTCGATGACCGGATGCTCGTCATCGAGATCACCGAAGGACTCATCCCATACCACCTCTTGCCCCTTGCCCTCAGCGGTCTCGGGCTCATCTTCTATTGGGGTGGGCATTTCAGTTGGGGGTGTTGCGACTGCTGCTTCGGCCAGTGCTTGGGCCGTCTGTTTCGCCTGCTTGGTCTGCTTTCGTTTGCGAATCAACACCTCGAAGGCTGACGAGAGCCCGCTGACAAAAACCAGCAAATCCGCAATCCGCCGCCCCCGGATGGATCGCCTGCCCGCATCACCGAAGAGCAAGCCCACCATTCGACCTTGCACCAGGATGGGCACAATCAAGACGTTTCGGGGTCGAGCCCGCCCCAGCATTTGCAAAAGCTCATCGTCAAGCTTCGAACTGGGCATGGTGCCGAGATAGTAGGCCTGGGTTTGCACGACAGTGCGCAGGACGGACGGGCTATCCATCGGCAAACGCACCCTACGTATCCGGTGCTCCACGTCGTCGGCACCCACACCATCCCATCCTTGAATATGCTCATCGTGCAACACAAACAAACCCACAAAGGGCATGAACTGCCTTGAGTAACGAAGGATGACATCAACCAGACTGTCCCGACCCAAAGCGGACAAACACAACTGCCGGGCCCCTTCCATCGACAGGGTCCCCTCCCGCGATTGTCGCCTGCGTTCCAGGGCCACCCGTTGCGTGGAGGCCAGTTCGGTGAGGGCTTGCTGTATCCGCAGTGTATTAACATCGGGAGACAGATCACCCATTACCTTCTTTGCCGTCTGCTCCGCCAGATCAATCGCCAGCGCTGCCGGGGACGGGGGCTCACCTTGCCCAAAGACCAATTTGATGGGGCCCAGCTTGTCGGCCATGGCCTCGAATCGAGGATCGATCTCCAAATTCAGCCAATCTCTCAACAAGAGCTTGAGCCTGGCCTCGCAAACAAGATGCGTGCTAACCGCAAGGCTCAACATGAAGCCGATCTCGTCTTCGACCACGGGGTGAACACGACCGGCTGCAAGCAGGACAAGAGAACGACCGCTGAGGGCCACGGGTACGACCTGGTATTTCTGTGCCAGTCTCGCGGGAAACAACTTCGACACACGCGTCTCCCGTTGCTGCAGGAGGGCCCTTGTGGCCGCCGGCAATCGATGTACCTCGGCCAGCGCTTGGGTCAATCGAGGTTCATCCAACAAGCCCAACTCCAGCAAATTCGTATCCACCGAACCGCCAAACAGGACCTGACGTTGCAAAACATCATCCATTTGGGCCGCGCCCACAAGTTGCTTGCCAACCAGATATTTTGCCAAAGCGATGGTCATGCCGGATCAGACTCTTCCTCGACCGGTACTGACTCAGGAGCCTCTCTGGCAACCACGGATCGGGGAGGAAGGATGCTCACAACCATGGTGTCGGCCAATTTGTCATGCCAGCCGCGACGATCCAGGTCAAAGGCAGCCCAGAGGAAGCCCGCCAAACCCGGCAAGGCCGCCAAGAGCATCCCAATGGCACGGAGCAAGGCCCGTGGCCAGCTCAGTCCATGTCCATCAAGGCGAATGACGCGCAGTCCGAACAGCATCTTGCCCAAGGTTTGGCCGCCAAAATTGGCAAACATGGTCACGTAGCCCAAGAGAAGAACCATAAACACAGCGAAGAGAATGAAAACATTGCTCAGACTGTCGGCAACCCAATCCAGCCCTGTACTCGCCGATTCGCCCAGCACCAAGGAGGACAATAGAAGCATCAGGCCGACCAGGCCGGCCACCAAGAACATATCCAGGCCCATCGCCAGGCTGCGAGCCCAAAAGGGGGCCGACCAGACCAAACGCCCCTGCACGCTGGGGCTACCCAGGTGAACCATCACATCCCTGGGCTGGGCCTCGGGCACGGGGACGGGGACTCCCACGGTCTCAGCCAAGGGCACCGGTGCCACTTTGGGTACCGGGGCAGCTTTGGGTACCGGGGCAGCTTTGGGTGCCGGGGCAGCCTTGGGTGCCGGGGCCACTTTGGGTGCCGGCGGGACCGAAACAACCGGTCCATCGGAATGCGGTTCGGCCAACCACTTGGGCTTGGCTTGCATCTCGCTCGGCCCATCTTTCATGGGTCGATGGCACTTGACGCAAACATGCGCCCCGGCTTCGTTGGGAAATGCACAATGGGGGCAAACCATCAGAAACCTCTTTTGTTGTTCATCACTTATCCGACCCTCGGCCCCCTGTCAAGACCGCGAAAGCGGCCGCCACCACGGCTGCGGTCTCCGCCCGCAACACGGTTTGGCCCAAACCATGAACACGAAGACCGGCCTTGCAAGCAGCCTGCACTTCCTCCTCGGAGAAGCCGCCCTCTGGACCCGTCAACACCAGGCGCCGAGGCTCTTCGGATGACCAAAGATCAAGCCCCGAGGTCTTTCCCGCCTCCAAGTGCAGGATGACACCGTCTAAGTCTTGTCCTTCCTCTCTCAACCAGTCCAACCAGGCATCGAAGGACTGAACGGGATCCACTTGAGGCAGGGCGCTACGACCCGACTGCCTGGAGGCCTCGGCCGCAATGATCCGCCATCGCTCCAGCCGTTTGGCCGAGCGCGCCGCGTCCGGTCTGGCCACCGATCGGCTGCACAGCACCGGCATGATGCGCGTCACACCGATTTCGGTGGTCTGGCGCACCACGTCATCAAGCTTTCGGCCCTTTAAGACCGCCACCGCCAACACAATTTCAGGAGAATCGATCAGAATCTGAGACGGATCTTGCAGGTACAAGACCCAATCCCCAAGCTCACGTTGCAAGGTAGCCCCAGCCCTGGCCCCCTGCCCATCGAAAACCTCCAGCACATCACCTTCTTGCATGCGCAGAACCAGGGTCAAACGATGCACTTCCCGGCTGTCTAGCGCCACCGGCGATGACCAGCGCGCTTTGGGGATGAGCAAGCGCACCTGACTCATGCGGCAGGCTTCCCCAGCCGGACGGCGCACCATTCGGCCTCTAATTCGGTGGCCTCGTGGATCAAGCCCAGGGCCGTATATGCAGCCCTCACCTGCTCCGCCTCAGAGCCCAAGATGCCGGACAGGATCAGCTTACCCTCTGGCTGAACCCTGTCTACGATCTCTGGGGCCAGCTCTATGAGCGTACCCGAGAGAATGTTGGCCAAAACCAGGTCATAGCGCCCTTGCACTTGGGCCAGCTCGCCCCCTTGAATCTGAAGCCTGCCAAGCAGGCCATTCTTGCTCGCATTCTCTTGTGAAACAATAACGGCCTCGGGATCATTGTCCATGGCCAGAATACGGGGCACACCGGCCAAGGCAGCGGCCAAGGCCAAGATTCCTGAACCGCATCCCAGGTCAAGCAAGCTGTCCGCGGGCAAGGCCTGGTCCAATGCCTGAATGCATAGTCTGGTGGTGGGATGCATGCCCGTACCGAAAGCCAGGCCCGGGTCGATCCGCAGGGCCAGACCGTCCTCTTCTTTGGGTTCGATCCAACCTGGGTGAATGAAAAAACGACCGATGCGCACAGGCTTGAAGTGCTCTTTCCAGGACTCCGCCCAATCCTGCTCATCCAACTCCACGACCCAAGGCCTGCCCGCCGTCAACTTGCCCTGCAGAATTTTCAGCACCCCCTCAACATCGTCCCCGAGCGACAAGCTACCGCGCAGCTCTACCCAATCCGCGGGCAAATCACCAGGTGGCGCCGGATGCCCGGCATCGATCCACTCCACGCCACTGCATCCGGCCAACAAGAAAACCTCCGCAGCCCTTTCAGCCTCTTCGACCGGGATGCGCAGGTGGATCTGCTTCCATCTCCTGTCTTTTGTCCCTGGAACCATGTCAGTCGGCTCTCTCTCCACGAGCATCCATGCATTCCCGGATGGTGTGGATCAAGTCACCGATCTTGAATGGTTTGGTTACAAAGGCGTTGGCCCCGGCAGCGAGGGCACGTTTCTCCACTTCGTCCTCGGTTCGGGCGGTCAGAATGATGACCGGCAAATCCAAGGTACGCTCGGATTGCCTGAGTGCTTCCAGCACTTCAAAGCCGTTCATGCCCGGCATCATCACATCGAGTACGACTGCGTGAAAGGTGCCGCTCCGTGCAGCCTCCAGGCCCTTCTCGCCGCCCCAAACCGTGTCCACTTCCAGGCCGGCCGCCTCCAAGCCCTTGCGCAAGAGAATCCGTGTTTCCGTATCATCTTCGATGATTAGAATGCGATCCAAGCTCGCGTCCTCCAGTTTATCCAAGCCGATTCAAGGCGTGACGGCCTTGAAATTTGAAAATTTGTCCTGAGGACCCACCACGGACAAAGTATAGGCACCGGGTACAAAGTACTTTCGTGCCACGCCCAAAACATCCGCCGGCGTCACCGCCATGATGTGCTCGGCGTAGCGGGTGTGCTCTTGACTGCCCAGCCCGTAAAGCTCGTTAAAGGCCACCGTGGCCGCTCGGGCCGCGGTTTTTTGCAAAGAGATGGCGTGCGTGCCCACCAGATAGCGTTTTGCCCCGGCAAGCTCCTTGGCACCGACCGGTTTGGTCCGGACCCGCTCCAACTCCGCCAAGACCGCGGGCACCGCTTCGCCAGCGCGGGTCGGATCCACGCCAAGATAAACCGCCACGAAACCAGGCTCGATGCCCTCCAAGGAAAAACCCGTGACCGCATAAGCCAAAGAACGCTTGTCTCGAAGCTCGACAAAAAGCCGGCCTCCTTGACCCGCAAGAACCGCCATCAAGACTTCCAAGGGATAGCGATCCTGGCTACGCAAACGAGTGCCCTGGTACCCCAAAACCAGATGGGCCTGCTGGCGACTTCGATGTTTGACCGCCAGGCGAACCTCGGTCTGCTTCGGCTCCAAGGGCATGACCGCGGGCGGTCCAGACTCGATCGAGGTCTTTTTCTTGCGTCCCGTGAACAGAGCCTTAATCTGCTCGACCAGGCGCTCACGGTCTACATCGCCTACCACCGCCAAAATCATCTGCTCGGGTCGCATATGCTTGCCATGCGCTGCCGCCAGGGCTTTGCGAGAAATGCCGGCGACGCTCTGCCGGGTACCGAGCACGGTGAGCCGATATGGATGCTTGGCATAAAGAGTGGCGGTAAACTGCTCAAAGGCCAGGCCGGCCAGGTTGTCATCCCGGCTGGCAATCTCTTCCAAAATGAGCTCTCGCTCCCGCTTGACTTCTTTGTCTGGAAAGACGGGATTCAGTAAGCAGTCGGCGAACAAGCCCAGGCCCTGCGCCAAGTGACGACTTGGGAACTCCGCCCGGATTCCCACGGTGTTGCGCCCGGAAAAACCGCCAATGCTGCCCGCGATGGAATCCGACTCCCGAGCGATGGTCGCGGCGTCTCGCTGGACCGAGCCTTGAGTCAACATGCTGGCCAGAAAATTAAACAAGCCATTGGATGCTTCGCTCTCGTAGCGGCTACCGCCCAAAAACACGGCCCGCATGGAGACCAGTGCGTTTGTGTGATCCTCCTGGATCAACAAGGTCGGTCCCCCTCGAAGCTTGATCCGAGTGACGGCACCCGCTTGCTCCTGGCTGTCGGCCTGAAGCTTTGGCACCGCCTTGAATCCCCCCTCCACGGCCTTTCGCAAATCAGCTTCGGCAAAAGCCTTTTCCTTCCCTGCTTCCGGAGCCAAGACCACCAGGCTCAGCTTCTCGATTTCCAGGTAGGTCGCGGCCACCCGCATCAAATCCGCCGCGCTCACGGCGTTAACTCGGGCCAGGTAACTGTCCCCGTACGCCGGATCGTCCATCATGGTCTGGTGATAGCCCAAGCGTCGCGCCTGCCCCTCTACGGTCTCGCGCAGGTACAATACATCGGACTCGATCATGGTCTTGACCTTGGTGAGATCCAATGAACTGACCGGCACGCTGGACAACCTGCCGGCCTCCTGGCCCAGAGCCTTCACCACCTCCAAAACCTTATCGGAAGCACAGGATGCACCGATGACGAAAATCCCAGGGTCCTCCGGCGTGTAAGCATAGGCGTAGACGTCATTAACCAGACCCCGCCCACGCTTGAGCTCTAAGGTCAAGCGAGCGCTGTCGCCCTGCCCGAGCAAAGTAGCCAACACGTCAAGCGCCGGAACATCCGCATGGCGCACGCCGGGGATATGCCATGACAGCCCGAGATGGGCCTCCTGGATCTTATCTCGACCAAGCTTCACCCGCAGCTTGCGCTGGGTCGGCTCGGCCACGCGATTCACGGCCACCTTCTTGCGCGCCTTGCCGGACCGGAATAAGCGCTGGGCTGACTGCAAAACTTGGCCCGAATCCACGTCCCCAACGACAACCAAAGTCATATTCTCCGGACGGTAATGCCGCTTAAAAAATGCCTTGATGCGGGCCTGGTCTACCTTGGCCAAAGAGGCATCCGTACCCAAAATGGGTCGCCCATAGCCATGCTTCCGATAGACGGTCTCAAACATCATCTCGCCAAGGTAACGACCCGGCATATCTCTGCTTCGTTTGATCTCTTCACCCACCACCTGCTTCTCCCGCTCCAACTCCTTTGGGTCGAAAACCGCGTGCTGCACCGCATCCGCCAACACATCCAGTCCCAACTTCCAAAAACGAGAAGCCAAGACCACATGGTAAACAGTCTGGTCATACGACGTCCAGGCGTTGATGTCGCCGCCGGCCGCCTCAATTTCCCCTGCGATTTCACCGACACCACGCCGCAGCGTGCCCTTGAACAACATGTGCTCATGCAGATGAGCCAGACCGAGTTCCTCCGGCCCCTCGTCGGCGGAACCCACATCGACCCAAACCTGAATCGCGACCACGGGGGCGGCCCGTTGCTCGTCCACCACAACCGTCAAACCATTGGACAAACGACTGCGCCGCACCGTACCAAAGTGTTCTACCACCACGGCTTTCTCCTGACTTGGGTCTGAAGGCGAAGCGACAGACGCCCCGGTTCCGGGCTTGGAATCCGTGCGCTGCACCGCGGAGGGCGGGCAGCCGACGCCCAGCATAGAGAGGGTGGCCAACAAAACAATCGAAAAGCTCGCTGAATGCATTCTCATAAGATCTGTCCGCCTAAAAACCAAGCGAACTTTGCCACAGCACCGAACGGCAGTCAATTAAGGATGGGGATCTTGGGAATCGGGGGAAGAGGCGGATTCCAGCAGGCTCCAGGGCAGGCGGGTCTGAAGGCGGATCTCTTGGCCTTCGGTCACCACGTCTATCTCTCGCACTATTTTCTTGGCCTCCGCGGGCATCTCATCTTCCGCCAGGGCCACCAAGCGCAGCAAGGCCAAGCCTCCGCGGGCCAAATCGGTGACCTCCTGGGCGCTCTCTTTGTCCTCTGCCCAGGTGGCCGCCATCAGCTCCAGATCATCAGCGAAGCGAGCGCAAAAGAGCATGCCGGTCAGCACCGGCAAGGTCAACGGCACATGAAAATCAGCATCCAGTTTCGCCAAGCGGTCCAGCAATCGCCTGGGGCTGGCTAGCAACCACATGTCCCTGCCGGCGGGCAGACGATCGATCATGCGCTTGAGGGCCTCATCAGCCCTCAGACCGATACTACGCCCAGCGCGGGCTCGCAGGGTATCTTCGACCGCGCCGCCCATACCCAGCAGCATGTTGTTGTCATCGATGCGAACCACGCTTAGGGTCAGCTTGCCCCCCGGCGCCTCGGCCACCGGCAGGTCCACCACCTGAACGGAACGCCCGGCCACCGTGGTCCGCCGTACGTCCAGCCGCTCCAGATCTCCGGCGGCGGAACCGGCCTCGGCTGGCTTGCTTTTCTTCGCCTGGGTCTGCCCCGCCAGCTTGGCGACTTTCAGGATGTTGACCACGTCCACAAGCTTGGACAGATTGCCTTCGACATGAACAACAAAGCGCCGCAGAGGAAACTGCTCATTCGGGCCCAATTCCAAGCCCAGGCTCAGCCGATGCAGATCCTTGCGTGGGTCGATGCCCAGCGCGGCAACAAGTTGCTCCATCTGCTCTGCTTCAATGTCCATCTCGGCCCCCAGCAAGTCCATCAGCCGAGAAGCGTGAAGTCGCCTCACGTCCATCTGCATAATCAGGTCAAGACCGACGGGAAAATAGCGCACCGGCCCCAATCGATCGGCCTGGGTTGGCGCTGCTTTGTCCAACTTGGCCACCACCTCGATGATATCGCCCGACCGGCCGGCCCACTCCAGGCACTCGCCCAGGCGAAGCAGCGCTCGTTCTTCCAACTCCGGCTTGGGATTGGCGAGGAGCACGCCACGATAGGACTCTAAGGCGGCATCCAAATCGCCCATGGTGTGTTGTAAGTACATGCCGGTTTGAAACATCCGACTTGCATCGACCGCCCAGACTGTTGATGGGGTAGCCAGCCAAAAAACCATCATCGCAATCGCACTCAAATTCAATTTTGTCATGTGCTTCCTCCTCGTGATTGACTCGATTCTGCCTTGAGCATAACGAGGGTACGTCATCGCCCTATCACGGCTTTGTCTCGGTTTTGTCACGAGGATCTTTTCCCGTCACAAATCGGTAACCCACGCCCCGAACCGTCAAAAAATGCTCGGGGTTCTCGGGATCTCGCTCCAGCTTTTTACGTAAACGATTGACAAAATTATCTACTGTTCGATCGGTGCCGAAATAGTCGAAGCCCCAAACCTGGTTCAGTATTTCCTGACGGGCCAAGGCATCACCTTCCCGACGCACAAAGAAAAGCAGAAGCGCAAACTCCCGCTCGGTCATTTCTACCGGAACCCCGTTCAGACTGGCCGTGCGGGCCTTGACATCCACCTCGGCCGACCCGAAACACAGCTGCTCCACGCTGTGTTCAAAGCGCCTCTTGCGCCGCAACACCGCATGCACCCGGCTCAAAAACTCCGGAAGCCCGAAAGGCTTGGTCACATAATCATCGGCCCCAAGGTCCAAACCACGAACCTTGTCGTGCTCTTGTCCCTTGGCCGTCAGCATGATGACCGCAGATTCAAGGCCCTGCCGCCTGAGTTCCCGCAACACCTCAAAACCATTCATGCCGGGCATCATCACATCCAGCAGTATCAAATCAGGGGCCCTGTCCAGCGCCAGTTCCAGCCCCCGTTCTCCGTCGTGGGCCACCAACACTTCAAAACCCTCAAATCGCAAGTTGCGCTCCAAGCCCGCTGCGATGGCCTGATCGTCTTCGACCACCAGGATGGTTTCGATCATGACCGTGGCTCCTCTTGCCGAACCACAGGCAACCAAACAGAAAAGGTGCTGCCACGGCCCGGCTCCGACCTCAGGCTCACCCGCCCGCCATGCGCGTCCACAATGTATCGCACCAGACTTAAGCCCAAGCCACTCCCGGAAACCTCGCTGCTCAAGGCCGTCTCCACCCGGTAGAACTTTTCAAAGACGCGACCTTGCTCCGAACGAGCAATCCCCACACCCCGATCCTCCACCTCCAGACGGATGAAGCCTTGCTCAACAGCCGCCCGCATAGCGATCCATCGACTGGAGCCGCTGTACTTAATGGCGTTGCTCAACAAATTGATGAGCACTTCTTCCACCGCCTGCGGGTCCGCCCAAAGAGCCGGCAAGTCCGCCCCCAGATCCATCTCCAGTTCAAAATCCTGCTCATCCAGCAAGGGTCTGCAGGCCTCCACGGCCGCATCCATCAAGTCGACCACCCGCGCGACTTGCATGCGATAGGCCTTGCGGCCGGCCTCCATACGGGAAAAATCCAGAATGCGCTCGACCAATCGGCTGAGGCGCTCGCTCTCAGCGGAGATGACCTGCAGGCATTGCCGCTTGTCTTTTTCTCCATCCACCCGATCCATGAGCAAGGTATCGACGTAGAGGCGTATGGAAGTCAGGGGTGTTCTCAATTCGTGGGAGACACTGGAGACAAAGTCGGTCTTCAGCCGGGACAGACGGGTCTCGCGGGCCATGACGTAGAGGGTCCCGCCAATGCCCGCCAACAAGGCCATCACCAGAGCCACCAGCAGCCACAAATACAAAGTCGTGCGGGAGCGAGCCAAGTCATCCAGGGCCGAATCCCCCATCAGCCTCAGCTCCAACTTCCAGGCCAAAGGCCCTTCGCCCAACCAGGCCGCCCCCGCGGCATAGCCCCTTTCTTCCCCGGCTCCGTCGTCACCACGCAGAATGCGCGCCTTGACCTGATGCCCAATCTCCAGCCGGGACAAGGCCGCGGTTGCTTTCGCCTCTAAGATCTCGGGCAGCACCATCGCCCCGGCTCCGACCCCGGCCTGACTCCAAATCAGGTGCAGCTCAGAGCCCCCGGGCCCGGATGACCAGTGAAGACGTGAACCGTTTTCTTCTCCGAAAGACGCCATCCCTTTTCGCTGAAAAGAGCAGGCGGCCGCCACCGCAATCAGCCGAGCCCGGGCCTCAATGAATTCCGGCCCTCGGTCCGCCATGGGCCAAAACATCGAACGCTCCAGGGCCCGCAAAGCCACAAAGGCCCTCTGTTCCGAGGCTGCGGGAGACTTCACCGAATCCATTCGTGAAGCCAAGGCCTGAAAAAGAGAAATCTTGGCCGGCAGCTCCGAGGCGGCAATCAAGTCCATTACCGCCAAACCAGCCCCCAGGCCCTTGTCGTAGCCTCGCCTGTCCACCACACCCTCACAAAGAACAAAGGCACGAGCATAGCTTGCGACCGCGGCATCCTTCGCACCGCTCAGGCGTTCCGCCCGGGCCAAGGCGTTGCTTAACTCACAGTCCCGATCATGCCCCGGCATATCCTTATAACCTTGGGCCGCCTGGGCCGCATCCCCGGCAAACTCCGCCGGCCGCGCCCCCTTGCCGCTCGACAAAAAGCGTGCCCGGGTGTCCAAGTCCGGCTGCGCGCGCGGCAGCAGCACGCGCCCCTGATCAAAGGCAAACCAACCGGCCAGTTCGGGATGAGCCTGGGCAAAGGAAAAGAAACGCGAACCGGGGGATGCCTTGTCCCGCATGGCCCAATGAGACAAATCCGCAAGCGCTTGCCGGGACTCGTCGAGGCCGACGGCCAAATCCTCACTCAGTTCTTGGGCCAACTGACGAGCCACCGGCGCATAGAGGCTGCGCACTCGATCTTCGGTAGCCCCCCGCTCATTGTCGATGGCCACGAGTCCAAATCCGCTCAAGAGCAAGCTGGGCAAAGCCACGGCCCCAAGCACAAGATAGACGAAAGTGCGCAGGCGCTTGGATGCAGGGTCACTGGTTCGAGTTTGTTCTTTCATCGACATCAGCCTAGCATGCCCATTGTCACAGAAATATCACAAGGCGGATGGTGTCTCTGGGGGGGATAGCCAGCACACGATATACTTGTCATCTGTGTGACTCATGTGTCTCCCCCGTTCAGACGACCTTGACGACGAAGCTCGGCGGCGACAAAGGGTGACTCCTCCTTGAGCACCGCGAAGGTAATTTCGCCGTTCCAGTACAGTTCGGCATCTCTAGCCCTGCTGGATCGAAAATCATCGAGACCCAATCGATCAATCGTTGCGACCACTTGGTCATGAATTTCGGGGCTAAGGTCGGGCGCGGGTCGCACTTGAAACCCAACAAGTTCAAGCACGAACCACCCGTCTTCAACTTCAAAAGGGTCAAGCACGTCGGAAAAATCCCGTTTCCTCGCGTTGAGTAAAGAGCTGGCCAGACGGTAATTGCCCCATTCATAGACCTGATCCCAGTGCCTGGACTTCGGTGCCATGTGGTCCACGGACTTTCCACCCGTTACTGGGTGTATTCGGAAGCACGAATACGCACAAACCCGCTGGTACGCGACCATGAGGTCATCGATAGCCTTGACCCAATACGTCGGGAACCACCGGGGCTCGATATCTGCCCGATGGTCAGCGACCTTGGCAAGCTTCCGCCCAGACGTCCTCGCAAACTTCGGCTCCTCCCCGACCAACTCGGCGACGGCACGAAGACCGGGCATTCGCACGCTCTGATCAAAACCAGCGGGTTCGTCGGCAGGGATTACGTGGATCATCCTTATCCCTCAAAAGATTTTTTGAAGGCAGACCAGCGAACCCAGAACCTATCGACATCACCCAGCGCGGCGCGCAGGAGTCCGTCGACCCGCTCCAAATCAGCCTTCGGAGGTGAGTCTGCTCGAAGCAATGCGAGCGCCTCCGTGATGGCCTCTTCTGCCTCAATGGATCGAGCCTCCTTGAGGTCGAAGACGGAAGAGGTAAGCCAGCTGTTTGCGTCACCGCGTCGATGCCACGCCGATTCCCGGAGTTGAACCGAATCTCCGACCAGATCCAACTCCCAAATTGCATCCCGATCCTCATCGAAAATGGACTCAGTCGAGACGAGAACGAGGGGTGAGTGCGTTGCCGTGATGAGCTGCACCGGCACGTCGTGCTCACCAGTAAGCGCCTCCATCACATCGAGCAAGGCCGGCACAATGCGCCGCTGCCACTGGGGATGCAGGTGTGCCTCAATCTCATCGACCAGGAAAACAATCTCCCTTGCCGGCTCAATCCCCTGGTGTTTGCATGCACTCACGTGCTCCTGCCACGTCCAAACCAAAAGGTAGGCCAATGCGACAACACGGCGCATCCCCGCCGAGGCGTGGACAAGCGCCACGTCTTGACCGTAGGGCATCCGCAGCGTCGGATGCCTTCGCGCATCGCCAAGCGATATTTTCTTAAGCGTCCCGGGCTCCAGAGGCTCGCTGCCGGACGGGGCGAGTGCACGGAGAACGCGACGTAACTGCTCAAAAGCCTCCCCCTTCTCTAGCTGCCACGATGCCCAATCCGCGATCAATCCGTTGCACAGCTTCGTCGGGCTATCAAGCGGGAAACCATCCCAGACCTCCGGCGCGGAAAACAAGTATGACGGAGGACGACCCGGGCTTCCCTTCTTCCAATAATTTCGAGCCGGGTCCCAAACCGAAAAACCGCCATCGACCTGAGCATAAAGCACCATGCCTGGAATCGGCGGCCGCCCCTGCTTGATTGACCACTCCTCGGCCTGGCGGTCGAAGGTGCTGGCATATTCGTGCTTTAGCCCGCCCTTCGTATCGTACTCGTAGCCAATCTCCGGCGCGACAGGCGGGGCGTGTGGAACAACAGGTGCCCTGGCCCAGGTTCGCGTCAGCACCCACCACGCAACGTCCAGCAAAAACGTCTTTCCAAAGCCGTTGTCACCCGCCAAAAAATTAAGCCGGGGGCTGAAATCAACACGTAGTTTTGATGCAGGACCCACGCCTTCAAACCGAAGGGATTTAAGCATTTTTCTCTCCTGGGACGTGGTTGCGGGTCCCGCGCCGCCTTGGGATCTCGATCTCTAACGAACTCCCAACCGTTATGGAAAGCTAACATTGCACCGGATTACGTGCAACGACTGGTGAAAACTCCCACGCGCCACCTCACGAAAGCATCACAAGGCTGGTGGAAGCCCGACGCTGCATGCTACACCCATACTGCTGGAGGAAATCCATGAAACAACTGCCACGCCCATTAAAACTAGCGGATCTGCCCACCCCAGTTGAAAAGATGTCAAACCTGGGCCGCCATCTGGGCCACGACAGTCTTTACGTCAAGCGCGACGATCTGAGTTCCGGCCTTTATGGCGGCAACAAAGTTCGCAAGCTGGAATTCCTGTTGGCAGAGGCCCTTGATCAATCTTCACCGACCTTGGTCACCATGGGCGGCATCGGCTCCAACCACTTGCTGGCAACAGCCCTGCATGGTCGGGCCCAGGGCCTGCGCACGGTGGGGGTGGTTTTTCCGCAGCCCATCACCGAACACGTCCGACGCAACCTGGCGGCATTTAAGGGTGCCGGAGTGGAGTTGGTATTTCTGCCGCACAAGTATGCCCTGCCCGCCGGGGTGGCCTGGACCCTGGCCCGGCTGACTCTGCGCGAAGGCCGGCGCCCCTTGCTCATCCCGGGCGGTGGCTCATCTCCTTTGGGCGCTTTGGGCTTCGTTTACGCGGGTCTTGAGCTTGCCGAACAGGTACGGGACGGACTGCTTCCCGAACCTCGAAAAATATTTTTGCCCTACGGCACGGGCGGCACGGCCGTTGGATTGGCGCTGGGGCTTCAGTTGGCGGGATTGAACAGCCAGGTCGTGGCCGTGCGGGTCATCGATCGTTTGTTGGCCAACCGGCCCCGCATGTTGATCTTCGCCAAGGCCGTCAAGTGGCTCCTGGCGCGACGAGGCATCCAGGTACCTGGACAAGCAGGCACCAACCTGCAAATCGACCACGGACAGATCGGACCGGGCTATGGCTACGGTACGGCCGCGGCCGAACAAGCCCGCCTCTTGCTCGAAGCGCAAGAGGGATTGGAAACCGAGACCACTTACACGGCCAAAGCTGCAGCAGCCTTCATCGACGAGGCCCGTCGAACAAAACTACCCATGCTGCTCTGGCACACCTTGAATTCCGCCGACATCGAATCCTGGGTTGCAGCGGGCCGCCGCAAAGAAAGGGGCGCATGATGCCCAATGGCGAAACCATCGAAATCTTGTTGGTGGACGCCTTTTGCGACCAGGCCTACAGAGGCAACCCGGCCGGCGTGGTACTGGATGCCACAGGACTCAAAAACGCCGACATGCAGCGCATCGCCAAGGAACTCAACGCTTCTGAAACCGCCTTCGCCACATCCGTGACCCCCGACTCGGTGGAGTTGCGCTACTTCACACCCGCTTGCGAGGTCAATTACTGCGGTCATGCCACCGTGGCCGCCCTGGCGGCTTTGGTCTGGGAAGGTCGACTGGAAATGGGCGAGCAGCCCAAAACCCTCAAGCTGCATACCCGGGCAGGTGCCCTCCCGGCCGAGCTGCGCCCCCATCCCTACTACGGAGTAGAGGTCGTACAAACCCAGGCGAAACCCCTTTTTGCAAATTACGGGTATTCCTTGGATTTGCTGAGTGGTGTCTTGGGCCTGGAATCCTACCAGCTTCCGACCGGCTGGCCCCTGGGCAGAGCCTACACAGGCCTATGGGCCCTGGTGGTCCCCGTGGCCTCGGTCGAGGCCATGCACGCCGCGAAACCCGACTTCGCGACCCTGGCCCAGCTCAACCGCAAACTGGGTTGCGCCTCCACGCATCTCTATACCTTCATGGGTGAAGGCCAAATCGCCTGCCGCGATTTCTCCCCCGCCGTGGGCGTCAACGAAGATCCGGTCACGGGCTCAGCCGGCGGTGCCACGGTCGCATTGTTGGTCAAAGAAAAAGCAGTCAAGCTCACCCCACCAACCACCATTTTACAAATCGAACAAGGCTCAAACATGGGCCGACCCGGCAAGATTCGCTTTGAAGTCGAACACGACGAGCAAGAAGTACACCTGATCCGCATGGCCGGCACAGCCGTACTCAACCTGCGAGGCAAGATGCTCCGGCCTTAGTGTCGCCTACCACATGCAGTGGTTGTTGAAGCAGCGCATATCCCAGGGACAATCCCAGTCGGTGTAGCATTCGGGATAGTCGCAACGGCTGTCCAAGCAAAGCTGATCATTGGAACAGTCCCAATCGCCCACGCATTCGGGCAGGATGCATTCTCCGTATGAACAAACCTGGGCATCGGGGCAGTCCCAGTCGCTCCAGCACTGCGGCTCCTGACATTGCTGTTCGATGCAACGCAGGCCTGGCTCACAATCCCAATCGCTTTCACAACCTATCTGCTGGACACACTGTTCATCGACGCAGTTGTAGCCGTAGGGGCAGTCCCAGTCGTCCCGACAGGGAGGGGGCGGCTGGCAAGTGAAATCGAGACAAACCAGACCCTCGGGGCATTCCCAGTCTTCCCAGCATTCGGGCCAAAACTCGCACCAGCCCTCGACGCAATAGTGGCTGGGCGGACAATCCGCATCCGTGTAGCAATCCGGCTCGTATACGCAAATGCCGTTGTTGCAGCGGTTCTGCGGCGGGCAGTCCCAGTCATAGATGCATTCGGGCTCCATCACGCATTGCCCGGCGATGCACGAATGCCCAGGCAGGCATTCCCAGTCGTGCTCACATTCGCTGGTGATGACGCATTGCCCATCGACGCACTCGGTGCCC
>JAFCZJ010000071.1 GCA_019314375.1 Deltaproteobacteria bacterium
AGATCGGCGAAAAGTTCGGCGAAACGCCTGACCCAGGGATTCATCGTTTCCAGATCGTGGCCGCACATGAGGATTTCAAACATGCCGGGCATCAGCGGCAGGGCTTTGTAGCGACGGGCTTCCCCGTTTCCCTCGTGCCAGATGCAGCGTCTCTCGGCCGCCGCGTCCAAGACGCGTCGCACCGAGTTTTCGTCTTGATGGGCTTTTTTTGCGACAGATTTGGCGCTCGTTCCTTTGAGCACGGTCAGGTGGCGCACCAACTCGGCTTCGTCTTCTGAAAAGACATGCTCTAAAAGCGCCATGAACTCATCGCAGATGGGGGGTCCCAGGTACAGGGGGCTTGAAAGTTTTTCGGCCAAAGCCCTGTGCGCCCGGCTGCTTTGCGGAAAATCGTCTGCTGAGCGAGGCACGATGGTCACCGGCCGGGGGGCCGAGGGGCCGATGAGGCTCTTGTTGACCTGAACCTTCAAGCGTTTTCTGCTGGGCATCTGTAGTGACCTCACTCTCCCTTCACCATTCGCCACCCACCTTGTATCCAAGTTACTTCATCCTTGGCAAGGACTTATGCCGCGGCGTATTGTGCAGTTGGAGGTTTCTATGGCAGGCAAGACCAAGAAGGATTACGAGCCGAAAGTGTTGGGCAAGAACATTGTCGGTCCGATAGACGAAGTGGACCGGGTGCCCTGGGGCGGCGGGCCCATCACGGTCAACTTACACTGCACCGAGTTCTCTACTCTTTGCCCCATCACAGGGCAGCCCGACTACGGAGAGTTGGAGATCGAGTACGTGCCGGGCAAGTTTTTGGTGGAGACAAAATCCCTGAAGCTTTTTTTGCAGGGATTCCGCGATCGAAAAGCCTTCAACGAAGCCGTGGTGGACGAGCTGGCCGAAAGCCTCTTTGCGCAGCTCGAACCCCTCCGACTGAAAATCACCGGCCTCTACAATCCCCGAGGCGGTATCGCCGTGGAATGCACCGCGGAGAGACCATAGATTTTCACCTTAGGCCTTTGCCTTCGAGACTTGCCGCAGCAGCATGGCGGCCGACATGTGATGAACAGGTGCTTTGGCGGTTTTGGAGCTGGGCTCCACGGAAAACAAAACGGAGCTGATTCGTTTGCCCTTGGCCAGGGGAAGGCGCTGGATCTTTTTCAGTAGCGTTTGGGCATGGCCCGGCTTCATGCTTCGCTTGACTTCCCCAATGAGGAGATGATCGGGATCGCTGGCTGATTGCGCCACCAGGTCGAACTCCAGCTCTTTTCGATCCAGGCCTGGGCCCCACCAGCGCGAGGCGGGAAGCCAATCGGTGTCATCGATACGCAGCCAGGGGATGTTCTGTCTGACGATTTGCTCCCAGGCTTGGCCCATGTAGAGATCCCATTCTTTTTTGATGATGGCCAGGGCGGTTTTGAATTGCCTGATCTCCAAGAGGCTGCGGTTGGGCTCGACGAATCGATACCAGGTCGCCAGAAAGGGATCGGCCACGTGATAGAGGGTCTTTTTGCTGGAGCGTTTCGGGGCCCCGAAGGGGTGTTCCTTGGCAACGAAGCCCATTTCCACGAGCATTGCGAGAGGTCGGGTCATGGAGCTGGCGGGCTTGCCGAGGCGGCCGGCGATTTCGGACATGCGATGGCAGCCGGAGGCGACCAATGCCAGGATGGAGGCAGCCTGCCGTGTATCTCGCAGCTCGTCACGCAGGAGTCGATCCGGCTCGTGATGCAGGGGACCTAAGGGATCCAAAACCAGATCATGAAATGCCTCTTGGGTGTTCGGAAAATCCCGCGCCAACTCCCAGTAGCGGGGGATGCCGCCCCAGATGGAATATGCGGAGATGACTTCTGCCGCATTGCTTATGGAGAATGCCTTGGAGAGGTGCTCGATGCCGAGGGGTTCCAGCCGCATCATCTGCACGGCCCGGCCATAGAGCGGGGCCTGCTGATCGAGAACCAGGCCGTGCATCATCCTTTGCGAGGAACCGCTGATCACGAGGTGCAGAGGCTTCGAACGTTTTCTGTCGACGAGTTTTTGTAAGAGGCTCGGTAGTTCTTTGGAAACCGTCACCAAGGAGGGTAGTTCGTCGATGGCCAAAATAGCACCAGGGGGCGCTTCAAGGTGCCATCTGTCGAGCAAGGCCTGCCACTGGGGATATTCGACACTTTCGAAGCCGGGGATGATGCGCCCGATTTCGGTGGCCAGGGCCGACCTTTGTAGGCTTGCCTCCCGGTCATCCCCAACGTAGTAAACGGCAGGCTGATCGCGAAGGAATTCGGCCAGGAGTCTTGATTTGCCGATACGGCGTCGACCGTAGATCACAAGGAAACTACCGTCAGGTCCTTGTGTTGCGCCAAGCAAGCGATCCAGCTCTTCTTCTCGGTTTAAGAAGCGCAGGGTCATGGAGGCCCCTCCTGTGAATATTATGCACCTAAAACATTATGTTTTAGTTACATAATAATTGCAACTGTTTCAAGAGGGGGCCGTTTACTTGATGGCGGTGTGTATGGCCGCCACGCCGCCGAAGAGTGCTTCTTGTTCTACCTTTGAAAAACCTGTCTCCAGGAGCATGTCGCGGATTTCATCCGGCTGGTAGAATTTCGCCGCGGAGATGGCGTCTGCCGGGTTGGCTTGTTTCTACGGCCACGAAGCGGCCGCCGGGGCGTAAAACCCGCAGGATTTCGTTTAGATGTTTTTCGCGATTGGGGTTCTTCCATAACAAGTTGCGAAAGGCGAAGGCGATGCCGACGGCGTCAAAGCTCGAGTCCGCAAAGGGCAGCTCGGCCGCATCGGCCTCCACCGTCTTGATGCGCTTGCGGAGGCCCGCGTCTTCCGTGCGTTTTTGCAGCAGATCGAGCATGGGTCGACTGAAGTCGGCCGCCGTGATGCTGGGGTTTTCGTCCAGACTGGCCAAGAGCAAACTCAGATCACCCGTGCCGGCGCCGAGGTCCAGGATGTGCCTTGGGGTGCCTGCAAGGATTCGGCGGGCCGCCAGGCGGCGCCAGCGTTGATCCAGTCCCAGGGTCATCAGGCGGTTGATCCCGTCGTAGCGGAGGGGCACGGCTTCGAACATTTGCTGCAGGTGTCTTTGTTTTTGCATGCTGCAATCGTATCGGCGCGTGGCGCGTGGCGCAATCCATGGGGGCAGTTCTTTGCCTCTTTTGGTGGGTTTGGCGTATGATTTGTTTTGATATGTGATTTTGAAACCCCAAGCCTAGGATGGGCAACATGAGCGAAGAAGCACGTACTGCTTTTACCCTGGCGGCCGTTGATCTCGCCTCACTGTTTAGCACCTCCTTCGGGTCGGAAGACATCGCGGGCTACGCGGTGCATTTGAGTGCGCCCGAGGGCCCCAGTACCGGTGGCGGTGTGCAGGTCCGGCAGAACATCACCTTGGAACATCCGACTCAGAAAAAGGTTCTGCTGGCCGGTTCCTGCAACAAGCTGGACAAGACGGCGGAGCTAAGAAGCTTCAAACACATGGCGGACCTCCATCGAGAGCGATATGACGGGCAAGAGGTGGCCATCGACCCAATTCAATATGGGGATCTGTGCAAGCGATTGCAGGAGTTTTTCGGCACCCAGGGCTTTAACGTGTCCGAGGCCAAGGCCAAGGCAGCCAGCGCCGAGCCGGCACCGAAGCCCAAGGTTTCCAAAAGCGCGGTGGGCATGATCATCTTCCTGGTGGTCCTGGTCCTGGCCATGGTCGGCGGTTTTGTTTGGTTTTTTAAGTTTTACGAAGGCTGAGAAATTAGTTTTGATCTTGAGGTCGTTTTTTCCGCAGCTTGGTTGCGTCCATGGCACCCTCGTGGATGGGCGTGGTCGGGGTGGCCAGCTCCACGGGGAAGAAGTTCCGCAAACCCTGGACATCGTCGGACAGATGCCGTGCCTCAGAGCGTCGCAAGACGTTGAGCATGAAAACTTCCATGCGGCTCAGGGTGCTGGGGGGATATGCCAGACCATCGTTCTCCAGGGCCATGAAGGGGATGTTGCGTTTTCGGCTGTAGGGTTCCAGCATGGCGCGAATTAGGCGACCGGGAAGACAGGCGAAAGGCGCGATGGCCACGATCCCATCGTAGCCGTCTTTTACCGCCTGAGCGGCTACCAGGGTCGACACGGTGGCCTCGGTTTCGAAGTCCGGGTGGGTGAATTGGTTCACGTCGGCCATGATGGTCTTCATGTCGTGGGGATAATCCGGCAAGAGGCCCGTGGGTTTCAGGATGTCCCGGACTCGACCTTCGATGGCTTTCTCCACCGAGCTCGCGAGTTTCACGCCCACCCACTCGGCGAAGCCGGTGGCGAAGGGGCGCATGTACCAGGGCTTTTGCCCGATGTTGTTCCAAATCCGGTGGGCTTGTGAGTAGTCGCAGTAGTGAACCCACTCGCTCAGACCCGTGATTTTTCCGAAGATGCCGTTGCGGGTCAGGTGGTCCAATAGCTCCTGCACCGAGAAGTCATCTCGGCGCACGTAAATCTCGCCGACGATGAGGATCTTGGGCAGGTCGTCCACGCGGCCCAAAACCTCGATGGCGCTGAGACGCTTGGCTGCACGCTCTACGGCTATGTAGATCTTGTCCACATCGTCTCGCATTGTGTCGATGATGTCCCGCCAGGCCGAGTCGAACTCCTGCATCGCGCGATCTTTGTCGACGGCCATGATGGTCAAGGCGGTGTGGATGTCTTTGAAAAAGTCGCCCAGGACCACGGCGTACCAGGCCAGGCGGATGAAGTCGTGACCCAGTTCCTTGTAGCCTGTATCCGAGCTGATTTGAACAATGGTTACGTTATCGATGCCCAACTCGGCCAGTGTGCCTTCGTAGAAGGGGCCGTATTGGCCGGTGCGACAGGGGCCCGTGGTCTTGGGCACGACGATGGCCAGCACCTCATCGTCTTTGGGTGTCTGGGTGGTCAAGAGTTTGAGGATTTGCCCCAGAACCAACAGGGTCGGGATGCATTCCTTGCCGGAAGAGACGGCCCTGGCCAATTGAGTGGTCTGATGGTCTGCCACGGGCAAGTATTCGGTGTGGAAGCCCAGGCCCTGAATCACGGTGGCCATGGCCTCGGTGGTCAGGTCCCCCATGGAGGGCCAAACCATGCGCACCCGGGGATCGGTCAGAGATAGTTTTTCTCCGGTTTTCTTGTCCAGGATGAAGGTTCGGGAGCCATCCAAGGTGGTTTGGTAGCGCAAGCTGGGGAGGCTGTCTTCCTTGTCCACGATTTTGGCGCGATAGCCTTCGATGATGTCCAAGAAGGCCTCGATGCGAGTGTCCAAGCCGGCGTCGGCCGTGTGGCTGTCCAACTCCAGCACTAAGAAGGGCTTGGCTCCCATGGTCCAGCGCATGAAGTGCAGAATAAAGCTGTCGGGGGCACAGGCAAAGTTGGAGATGTAGGTCATGTAGACATTGGGGTGTTGTTTGACTTGTTTGGCCGCCTTCATGTTGTTTTGGCCGTAGTACCAGTACATGTTGGGGCTGATCGTTTCGTCCTCGATGGGGAAGAAGTCGAAGGGCAATACGGTCACGCCGCGGGTGGAGAGTTTGCGTGGGATGCCCATGTTGGCCTCGGCCGTAAACGCGTTGTATGGGCGACCGAAGAGGCCGATGACCAATTCGTTTTGTTCGCGAGAGCGCTTTAAGACCTGGCGACCGATGGTGTGAAGTCGTTCCCAGAAGGCCATCTGGCGGGACATGCCCGTGCGGAAGGCGCGCAGGCCCTCTTCTTTGCTGAAGCCCAGGCGCTCAGCCATTTCCATGAAGGGCTTGGCTCCGTTTTCGTAACCGCGACCGAAGTCGATGACCGGTCGGAGCAACTTGGCGTCGTCCAGCTCAAAGGCCGGCCGCAGAAAGTAGGGCAGGCCTTGCGTGATGGGGCAGAGGGTGGCGTGCACGTCGTCTTCCATGGTCTGCATCATCTGCACATGCGGCAAGAAGAGGTAATCGACATCCCGGCGCAGCAGATCCTCGGTCGTGCCGTGGGCGATTTCGCCGGGCAGGCAGTAGGCCGCTTCAGCTTTCTGTACGCCTTCAGGCAGGCTTTTTCGGCTCAGCTCGGTGCGCACGCCGAGATCATGGAAAAACCAAGAATACAAAGGCCAAAGGCTGTGGACGGTGAAGGCCTTTGGAATACCGACCACCGCTTTGGTGCGCGGCTTCAGGGTTTGGGCTTCGGGGGCGTATTCTTCGAACATGAGCCGGCGGCGAACCTCAACGAAGTCGGTGACGTTATCCAAATCGATCTGGCTGCGTTTGCGTTGGTTGGCGAATTTGTTGCAGCGGCCGCCGAAGAAGAATTTCTGATCGCCGACCTTCAAGGTGCGAATGGGGCAATTGTTCTCGCAGGCCTTACAGGTAAAAGTTCGCCCCGTCTCGATCTGGTGGCTGATGAGTTGATCCAGGCCATACTCGCCCCGGTCCAATAGGCCATCGGCTTCTTTGTTCAGGGCCAAGAGCGCAACACCAAAGGCACCCAAAAGCTCGGGGTCCGGCGGCACGCTGATCTCGCAGCCCAAAACAGAGGCAAAAGCGGCCGGGACGGCGGGATTTTTGGCCACGCCACCCTGGATCACGACATGTTCGCCGATGCTGCGGTTGCCCACAACCCGATTGAGGTAGTTGGATACGATGGAGAAAACGATGCCGGCCACGATGTCGGGCTTGGCGGCACCCTGTTGAATTGCCGCCCGGATATCCGAGTTGATGAAAGCCGAGCAATGCTCGCCGAACTTCAGGGGGGCTTCGCTCTCTAAGGCGATGGGGCCGATTTCCGGCGCGGTGCGAATGTTCAGATCGCCGTGGGCCGACTCTTCCAGAAAAGAACCGGTGCCCGCACTACAGGCCTCGTTCATGGCGTAATCGGTGGGCACGCCGTTGTGCAGGTGGACATATTTGGCGTCCTGTCCGCCGATCTCGAAGATGGTGTCGATGTCTTTTGCGTAGTGGCTGCAGCCTACGCTGTGGGCGATGATTTCATTGTAGACACCCTGGGTTTTGGTGAAGACACCCAGCACTTCCCGGCTGGAGCCCGTGGTGGCCGCCAGGTCGATTTGAATGGTCGCGTCGCCAATCTCGGCTTGCACCTGACCTTTTAGCTCTTCGAGTACCAGCCGCAGGGCTTCCACCGGATCACCGTGGGTGCGACCGTAGTGGGCGGCGCAGATCTCTCGGGTTTCGGTATCCACCAGCACGGCCTTGGTGGTGGTGGAACCGCCGTCGATGCCGATGGCATAGCGACGGCCGGCGCGTATTCGGCCTCGTTGCTGGGGCATGAAGTGCACCTTGGCCAGGTTGTCGGCCAGGCGAGGATAGCGCTCGAAGGCAACGCCGGCTTCGGTGAACAAGGCTTTCGTTTCGGGCAGGGGCTGGCCATGCTCGCAGGCCAGGTGCGCTGCGCCGAAGGCCTCGAAGTGAGCAGATTCGGGCAGGTACACGAAGTCGATATCTGGCAGGCGTTGCTCCAAGAAGCGACGCAGGAAGCGGTTGCGAGTTACGCCGCCGGTCAAGAGGACGCGACCGTTGGTGATGCGAGCCCGGGTCAAGAACTCCACCGTTTTGGTCGCCATGACGTCGGCCAAGCTCACGACGATTTGTTCCTTGGTGGCCTCCGACTTATTGAGCTTGTGCGTGCAGTCGCTTTTCATGAAGACCGAACAACGAGAGCTCAAAGATACGGGCTGGGTGTCGTCTGGGATGCGATCCAGGACATCGAGTTGCATGTCCATGCGCCCGAGTTGCTGACGGAAGAACTCGCCGGTGCCGGCAGCGCATTTGTCGCCGGTCAAGGGGGCCTGGATGCGACCATCTTCGCTTATGGTGTAGACCACGATGGACTCGCCGCCCAAAGACACGATGGCGTCCGGCTTTTCGCCGAGCAGATCCAGTCCGGCCTCGATGGCCTGGGGCGCGATGGTGGCGGGCAGCTTCAATTGTTTGCGTCCGGCATTGCCTGTGCACATGCTGAGTACACCCGCCTCCACCCGGTGGCGGCCGAGCAGGGCCAGGAGGCTGCCGGGGATGTCGCCCTCGTGTGCCACCGTCTCGTGCCAGGTTACTTTTCCTTTTTCCAACATGACCACTTTGATGCTGGCGGAGCCGATGTCGATGCCCATGGTTTTCATGTGTTTTTCTCCTCGGTGTCCAATACGCCATGCAGGAAGATGTCCACTGCGTCCTCGATTTTTAGTTCGGCCAGGCCCTCGGGAAGTTTTTCCTGACCAAAAAGCGCTTCGGCCATGAACCAGGAACTCATTAAGCCCATGAAGCTTCTCATCATCAGCAGGGGCGATATGGGCTTGAGTTTGCCTGGTGCTTGTTGCAATCGGGTATAGAAGTCAGAGACCGCTTGACCATTGCGATCGATGATGGGCGGGATGTTGCGTCCGCCGAACTCCACCAATTCGATAAAAATCAAACGCAGGTCCGCGTTACGTTCTTTCAGCATGCGGTTCATGCAGACCGCGGCGTCTCTGAGCAGGTCCTCGGCGGTCTCCCCCTGGGCTTCGGCCAAGGCCGGGACCACGATGCGAAGGGGGCTGTATTCGTCGAAGACGCGCTTGAAAAGTTCGTCCTTGCTCGAAAAATGATTGTACACAGCCCCCAGGGTGACGCCGCCGGCTGCCGCGACCTGACGCATGGTGGTGCCATGAAAGCCCTGAGCCAAAAAGAGTTCCCTCGTCATCTCAAGAATAGCCTGCTGCGTGCGGCAACCCTTGGCTGTGCTGGGTTCTGTCCTGGATGTAGTTGTTTGCATGATATCCTCCCACAAAACGAACGTTTGTTTTGTGGGAGGAAGCTATTGCAGGAGCATGCTTGGATCAAGAAAAAACGGACGATCGTTAGGTTTTGTTTGTAGACTTGTTTATGGGGGCTTCTTCGGTGCATTCTTGTCCTTGGAGGATACAATGCGCGCATGGATTGTGGGTTTGTTGTTGTTGTTGTTGCCGATGGCTTGCAGTGAGGCAAAGGACGAGTCGCAGGATGCGGGTGTTGACGCCATCTGCGAAGAGCAGGTTATGCACGTGGTCGATATCGGTCCACCCGATGAGACTTTTCACGTAGGTCCCTACCTGGGTCACACGACCACCGACAGCGTGGCCATTTCTTGGGAGAGCCTGGGATCCGGCGACACCCGGCTCGAATACGGGGCGGATGAAACCCTGGGTTTACAGGTCCAGGGTGATGCGGGCACGATGCATCAAGTTGTGCTTGAGGGCTTGTCCGCCGGGACTCGGTATTTTTACAAGGCCTGTACCGGTACGACCTGCACGGGTGTTTTGAGTTTCAAGACCGCGCCGCGGCCCCGTACGCCTTTCCGCTTCGCCGTCTACGGAGATACGCAGGACAACCCGGATATTCACGCTCAGGTGGCGGCGCAGACCGTGGCGGATCAGGCCAGCCTGGTGATTGTGGTGGGGGATTTGGTTTCCGACGGCAATTTTCGTGAGCAGTACAAAGAGCGTTTTTTCGATCCCGCCCGGGCCCAAGCCCACTCGGTTCCACGCTATGCCGCCGTGGGCAACCATGACCGCAAGGACACCGACTGCGTACACTTCATCGACTACATGATGTTTCCGGAAGATCCGGACGTTCCCCAGGCCGAGGCCAGCTATAGCTTTACATACGGTGACGCCTTCTTCCTGGTTTTTGACAACACCTTGGACCACTACGATTTCTTCTTCCCTCTGGCCGAGGGTGTGGACCCGCTCCTCTGGTTGTGGTTGCAAGCCCAGGCCCAGAGCGAAGCGGCGCAAAATTCTCGTTGGCGTTTTGCGTTTGCCCATTATCCGGCGGACTCCAATTGCTATCTGGATGACAATGAATACGGGCCGCCCGAATCGGCCATGCGGGCTTACGTTTTGCCCATGCTCTGGGAAGCCGGCTTCCAAGGCTATTTCTCCGGCCATCAGCACTGTTACGAGCGCTTTGATTTCGACGGCCACCTGGTCATGACCGTGGGCGGCGGTGGTGGGGCCTTGGAGCCCCAAGAGCGCTGCGACGACGGCCTGCCCGAAGCCCGTCTGCAAGATTGTGTGCATCATCACGCCCTGGTGGAGATCGGTTGCGAGCACGCCACCATCTGGGGGCGGGACAAGGATGGCCGGGTGATCGAACGCCTGCAACTCAACCAAGATGGCAGCCACCAGGTCATTGATTAACTGGAGGGCACCGAGCCCTCTCTATCGGAGATGACGAGCATGCGAGCCAGACTTCCTTCCCTCTTTTTGATTTTTGTCGTGTGCTTCGCCGGCTGCGGCGAGGGCGCCTCGGACCTGCCGGATTGCGCAGCGATCAAGCAAGTGGTGGTGACCGATATCGACGAGACCCTAACCACCCTGGACGCCGAATTCGTGCAGCAGCTTTTGGACCCAAATTACGATCCGGCCATGCGCGCCGGCGGCCCGGCATTGCTGCGGGGCTATGCCGAGCGTGGCTTCGTCATTCACTATTTGACCGCTCGCGCGGGGACCTGGGTGGTGGGTGAGAGCACCACCTGCGAGCAGGCCACCATCGACTGGCTCAAGCTGCACGACTTCCCCTGGGCCGAGGGCCGCACATGGCTCACCCTGCCGGACGACGTGGTGACCGGCGAAGACACCATCGCATACAAGACCGCGGCCATTGAAGACCGCCAGGCCGAGGGTTACACCTATGTATATGCCTACGGCAACGCCATCACCGACATTGAGGCTTTCGTCGCAGCGGGCATTGACTTGTCGCGTATTTTTACTGTCGGAGATCTCGCCGGTGAGCAAGGTACCCAGGCCGTCGAAGGCGGAAACTTTATCGATCACGAGGCCGAGCACTTGCCACTCGTCTCGGCTATCTGCACCTTCAAATAAAACAAAATAGGGGTCAGACACCGGCACTTGACACATGGGCCTATGTGTCAAGTGCCGGTGTCTGACCCCCTCTTCTTGATGTGGTTTATTGAGGTCCAATCAAGTCGAAGGGAATGGGTACGAAGCCGGGGATGCTTAAGGCCGGCGAATCGGCGGCCAGGTTCAGATCGCCACCAGACTCGTCGATAAATCTTGGGTCTTCTCCCTGCACATTGTTTTCGACGACATAGAATTCTTGTGCGCCCGTGCCGCCCCATGAGCCTTCCGTGAAAAAGGATTCGGTGTCCCAGGCGAGATTGCCGGAAAACACGCAGCCCTCCGGATCCTGCCAATGGCTGTCGGCCACCGAGGCGAAGTCGTCGGGGATCAGGGCCAAGAGGGGATAGGCCGAGGCCCAGGGCTCGGCCTGGTGATTTAGGGGACTGCCCCACTCGTAAGACTCATTGCTCCGCTGAAGGCGCTCGATCAAATTCCAGCTGTCGCCGGGGGTGTCGTTTGAGGTCCGGGCCCGCCGATCCGAGTAGTGGGCGGAGCGTTGAATATGGACGATGACATTGTGATGGACCAGATTGTCCCGCCCCCCGCCGCTCATGGTGGCGTGGCCATGAATGCGCGAAAAGATATTGCCCCTGACTTCCATGCCGCTGACCGCGTCGTCTAAGTATACCCCGTGGGCGCCGCCGAAGACACTGTCGATGTCGTGAAAGTAGTTGTGCTCAATGAGGGTTCCCCGGTATCCCCAGTCGCGCCCCGAGTAAATGGCCCCCGCGTCGTTGCTTTCGTGCACCACATGATCGATCTCGTTGAGGCGAATCAGATGATCGTTGCCGGAAAACAAGATGGCTGTATGGGGGGCGTGATGAATGCGGTTGTGGGTGATCTCATGCCCGCAGCCCTCGGCCTTCACGCCCACGTGGTAGGTGCGATCCCAGATGCCGAAGTGGTGGATGTCGCAGTGGGTGACGAAATTTTCCGAATGACTCAAATCACTTCGGTGCCCGCCTCTCAAGCGAATGGCCTGTCCACCCACTTGACCCACCTCGCAGCAGTTCAGGCCGCTTTGGGCACCGGTTATGGTGATGGCGTCCCCGCTGGCCGCCAGAAAGCGACAGCGTTGGAAGGTGAGCTGGGAAACATCATGGGCGCGCAAGAGGCCCTGGCGGCTTCCTGAAAAGACCAGGCCCTCAAAAAGCACATGGGAGACGCCGTCGATCTGCAGGATGGGGGTCTCCAGCATGCTGACCCGAATTCGGGCGTTGCCCAGGTCTTCCGGTGGCCAGAAAAATAGCAGGCCGCGGGTTTCATCGACGAAGTACTCGCCAGGCGAATCCAGTTCCTCCAGTACGTTGAAAACGGCCATGGGCTGCAAGTTGCGTGTTCCGTAGGCGGGTTCCTCCGGCAGATCCACCCAGCCACCGGCATCGAGGCTGGCGGGCAGGCTGTCGTCAGCCCAGTAGTTGTAGAACAGGCCCTGGACCCAAAGGGTGGCGGGGTCGAGCCAGCCCTCATGACGCTGTCCGGGCAGGCGGAAGCGGGTGTCGCTCGCAACCTCCGGGATGCGCAGGAAGCCGTCTTTGGCATAATTTTCGGGCCGATTGCGAGCCATCAAGGGATCGGCTGCCGAACCGAAAAGCACGCTGAGAACAGGCAAAGGATCCGTGCCCGAGGCACCCCAGGCTTGGATTTCCGAGGGCCAGCAATTGGCCTGGTCGCGGGGGTCGATTTCGCTGACCCACCAATAGCGATGGGTGGCCCCGCCCCACGCCCAGGTGCAGTGATAAAGATACCAGCTTCGACCGTCGGCGCTGCCCATGTAGTTGGCATAGCCGTCGTCGGCGTTGCCGGTGGCTTCGGTGCCCAGATAGGCGAAGTCGGTCCCGGAGCCAAAAATATCGCCGGCCACCAATGCGTCGGCCTCCGGGTCCACCGGGTCCGTCTGCCCCCGGTTGGGCCAGCGGGCAAGGTCCATGATTTCGTCCTCGACCAGCAGCTCCAGCGACCAGGAGGCGTTCCAGCTATGGGCGCCGCGGGCCTGTTTGGTTCCGTAATCCGTGATGCCATGACCCGAGAGATCCACCACCCGCACTGCGGCTGATGCTTCGGGGCTCAATCGGCCCCAGACCGGATCGGAGGGGCTGAGGGTTTCAAACCAGGAGGCATCCAAAGGGGCGCTGCCTGTGATTCTCACAGTTTCGCCCGGATAGGCTCGGTAGGTGACGAGGCTTCCGGCTTGCCCGGAGTCTTCCGCGGACAAAGTCCAAGTCGCGGTGAGCGTGTATTCGCCCTCGCGAAAAACCACGCACAGACCACCTTCGGGAAGACCCTGGTTGGCGATGTGCTCGCGTACGGCCAATGCCGCACGTTGAGGGCTGGCGAAGGGGCTTTGCTCAGAGCCATCGTCCTCGTCATCGCCGTCGGTGGCCACCCAGAAATGAACGGCACCCAGTGCTGGAGCTTCCGCCCAGCAGCCCGTCTCGACTTGTCCGCCGTCGGCCCCGTCAAGACCTGCGTCGCTTTCAGCATCCAAACCCGCATCAGCTCCGGCATCCAAACCCGCGTCGGCTCCAGCATCCAAACCCGCGTCGGATCCGGCATCAAGCTGGTTGACCGAGCCACCACCGCAAGCCACGAGGGTCGACAAAAGCATCAGGCAGAAAAATATTCGCATCACCAGACCTCGAGTAATTATTCAGTTGAGCCCAGGATTTTGATCTGTTTGTCCTGCCAGCGTCCGAAGATTAATTGAGCCACCATGGCGCCAATCATGGCCAGCAGCATGTCGCTTTGGGTGTCCCATGCGTAGCCTTGGGTGCCCAAGAAGGCCTCTGCGTTTTCACCCGTGGCCACGGCCACCCACCATTCGATGAATTCGTAGAATGCGCTGATGGCCAGGCAGAAGGCGGTGACCAGCACGAAGAGCCAGGCACCTCGGCGGACGACTTTCAGTCGGATGAAGATTTCGCGAGCCACCAGCGCCGGGATGAAGCCCTGGGCGAAGTGGCCCACCTTGTCGTAGTTGTTGCGCGTGCCGTTTGTCCAGTCACGGATCCAGTCAAAGAGGGGCACCTCGGCATAGGTGTAATGACCGCCCACCATGAGGACGATGCAATGGATGAGAATCCACCAATAGACCAAGCGGCTGAGCGGAAAACGGCGCCAGGTGGCGGCCATGGCGACAAGGGCCGCGAGGGCGGGGACGACCTCAAGGAACCAAGTGAAGAGATCCTTGGGGGCGATGGCCGACCAGATGAAAACAACAGCAAAGCCTCCGAGCCAAGTGATGACTTCTGTCTTGCTGGGATGCGGGCTTTGGCTCATGAAATCTCACTTCTTGATGGTGTCAGGTCCCAGGCCGCCGGTCTTGCGGTAGAGGCCCTGTTTGTCTTTTTCGTAGCGGGCAAAACCCTTGGCCTCGAGGTTGGAAGGTGCCATGGGGTCCAAGGGCTTGCCCCGGACGAAGGCCGCCGACACCTTGCGTTTGACCGGTCCTTTGCAGATTGGGCAGGTCTCCACGGGGGGATCGGACATGGATCGGATGACCTCGAAGCCGTTTCTGCAAGCCGCGCAGCCCTCTTCAGTCGCTTCGTATTCGTAAACGGGCAAAGCGCCTCCTGGGCATTCCCACAGGCACATGGTGGCATGTTTTTCGATCTTCGCCAAGCGTTCAGGCGGCGGGGGCAATGGGGAGGCGAACGGTGAAGGCGCTGCCCTTGTCGGGGAGGCTCTCGACTTCGATTTGACCACCATATTCTTCGATGATTTGCAGACTGATCGACAGGCCCAGGCCCGTACCCACGCCCGGCGGCTTGGTGGTGAAGAAGGCGTCGAAGATGTGGTCTCGCTCATCGCTGGGAATGCCGCAGCCGGTGTCCATGACCCGCACACAGACCAGGCTTTTTTCTTGCCAGCTGCGTACCCGCACTTCGTTTGTGGGCGCGTCCTTTTCGTCCAAGGCCTGGGCGGCGTTGATGAGTAAGTTGACGAAGACCTGCGCCAGTCGGCCCTCGTCGGCCAAGACGGGCGCTACTTGTCCCAGCTCTTTGACCAGATGTGCTTTGTACTTGATGGGGTTGAAGGCCATTTTCAGGGCCGTCTCCACGGCCTGGTTGACCGAGACCAGGCTATGGGGCTGTTCGTCCATGCGAGCGAAAACCCTCAAATCGCGAACGATGTCTCGGACTCGGCAGGCTCCCTCAAAGGCGTCTTCCAAGGATTCGCGAAGATTTTCTTCGTCGGGCTGAGATCGGAGAGCAATCGTTCCTCTTGGGGCCAGGTCGCTCAATAGGCTTTCCAGGTTGTAGAGCACGACCGTCATGGGGTTGTTGATCTCATGGGCTACGCCCGCGGCCAAGAGCCCCATGGAGGCCAAACGATCGGCTTTGACCAGGCTGGCTTCCGTCAGCTTGCGTTCCGTGATGTCCCGAATGAGCAGAAGGCTGCCTCTGTGTTTATTGTGACGGTCGCGAATGGCGGAGGCGCTCAGGTTGATGTGGACACGGCTGTGGCCTTCAGGGATGACCAGGTTGTACGCCAGCAAGGGGCCCTGGCTCAGGCGTCGGTTGAAGATGTCGGGTGAAAGCAGCTTCTCTCCTGGCAGCAGGCTGGTCACCGTCGTGTTGTGAAGGGCCGAGGGCTTTCGATTGAACAGGTGACCGGCGGCCGCGTTTGCCAGTACCACCCGGCCGTCCGGATCGACCAAAAGAAGCGCGTCGGCCATGGTTTCGATGATCTGGGGTGCCGCGATCTGCGGGCTGAGTTGCAGCAAATCGTATTTGCCGATGGCGATCATCATGCTGATGCCCCAAATGGGCGTAACAATTGGAGCCAGCCCGGGCAGCTCGTGAATGCCGGCCAGCTGCACGCCCAAATTGGCGATGGAGACGATCACGGTGGTGACGGTGCCGCCTAGCAGGATGAGTCGGGCTTGCTTGCGCTCGGTGACGCTGTCGCTTCTACGGCCCCAAAAAAAGATCGCCAAGAGTCCGCAACAGGCGCTGCCGATGGCGTAGATGGCAAAGGCCAAAAGCCAGGGATCGCCCGGCATGTGAACTTCGTCCCATCCGAAGGGTGTCAGGATGATGTCGGCGGCCAGCGGTTGCCACAAGAAGCGCAGCATGAACACGGCACCCACGGTGTGGGCAAGTGCCATGACCCAGGCAGGCAGTAGGCGTTTGGTCAGCAGGAAACAGAAACTGAGAATCAGGGCGGGCCCCATGGTCCAGCCGGGCGTCATCACCTTGTACCAAAACCAGGCGGTGGATTTGTCGGCGGTTCCAACGTGTAAGGCAAAGCCCAAGGACCACAAGGCGAACAACATACAGATCCACAAGAAAATTCGCCGCACCTTGGTGATGGGCCGGATACGGGCGGTCCAAAGGCCCATGCCGAAAAAGGTCAGTCCGCTCAACAGGCCCAATATGGGAAAAAGTTGGCTCACAAAAACCCTCCTGGTTCAGGTATTGCACAGCTTGTGCCAAGGTGGTGCCGGAAAATCAGTCGTGATTCCAGGGGGCAAGAAGGGGTCGAATCTTGTGATGGTGGGGTGCGCATGACCCATGGGTGTCATCGACCGCCCCCGTGGGGGGGCTCTGCACAAAGGCGCGGATCGGCTTTTGCCTAAAACCGATTCTATAGTAACTTAGTGGACTCGGTGGGTTTGGGGGTTTTGACCACCAGGATACGCAAGGGGGCATCCGAGCGGTTGTGCCAACAATGCACGATATGGGCCGGGCTTTCCACCAGATGGTCCGCGCTAACCTCTTGTTCTTCTTCACCGACTTCCACGACGCCTGTGCCTTCGAGCACGTAGAAGAACACGTCCACCGGTGTGATATGCCGCCTGAGGCTTTGACCCGGCTCGAGCTTCAGATGGATGGCCTGGGCGACGTCGTGGTCTTGCAGCATGCGAGCCTCGACCTTGTGGGGGTTGGGATTCAAGGCTGCATTCTTGGCGTCGACGATTCTCATTTTTGCTCCTTCTGATGGGTTTTCGGCACTCTGGTGGCAACAGCCTAGCACAGATCGTGCTTCGGGGCTTGACCCGGACCTCTCCTCGGGGTATTAGCGGCGCATGCCTTTGGGGGGCCCTGAAGTGGAGTCCGAGTTGGAAGCCGAAAAAACCCTGCGCCAAGACCTGCGCAACATCGCCATCATCGCCCATGTAGACCATGGCAAGACCACCTTAGTGGATGCCTTGTTTCAGCAGAGCGGCATCTACAAAGATCATCAACAGGCCGTCGATCGCGCTATGGACACCAACGATCAGGAGCGGGAGCGCGGCATCACCATCTTGGCCAAGTGCACTTCGGTGAAGTTCGGCAGGCATACCTTGCAGATTGTGGATACGCCGGGCCACTCGGACTTCGGCGGTGAGGTGGAACGCTCCTTGCGCATGGTGGATGGGGTCTTGTTGTTGGTGGACGCGGCCGAGGGCCCGCTGCCGCAGACTCGTTTCGTGTTGCGCAAGGCGATGGAGCTGAATTTGCCTTGCGTTGTGGCCATCAACAAGATCGATCGGGGAGACGCGCGGCCCGAGGAAGTCTTAGACGAAGTGTACGATCTTTTCATTGAGCTCGGTGCTGACGAATCCCAGCTCGATTTTCCCGTGCTTTATCTTGTTGCCCGGGATGGACTGGCGACCTTGAGCCCCAATGAGGTGGGGCGTGATCTGCAGCCTTTGGTCAAGACCATTTTGGAGGCGGTGCCTCCGCCTGCCGACGAGACGGCCGAGCCTTTTTGCATGCAGGCCAACTCTTTGGCTTACGATGACTATGTGGGCCGCTTAGTGATTGGGCGGGTGCTCTCGGGACAGATCGTCATCGGACAGAACGTGGCGGTGATGGACGGAGAGGGCGGGGCCAAGCAAGCCCGTGTGTCGGGTATCTTCTCTTTCCACGGCTTGCAGCGTATTAATCACGAGATCGCCCGTTGTGGCGACATCGTGGCCGTGGCCGGCATCGATGATGTCAGCATCGGCGATACCCTTTGCGATCCCGAACATCATCGGACCCTGCCCCGCATTCAAGTGGACGAGCCCACGGTGGTGATGACCTTCCAAATCAACGACGGCCCCATGGCTGGGCGCAGCGGTAAGTTCCTGACGAGCAGGCAGCTCAGGGATCGCTTGTACAGAGAGGCCTTCGCCAACGTGAGTATCCGCGTCTCAGACGGAGAGACGCCCGAGCAGTTTCGGGTGATGGGTCGAGGGGATTTGCAACTGGCCGTACTGATCGAGAGCTTGCGACGCGAGGGTTATGAACTCTGTGTGCGCAAACCAGAGGTGCTCACCCGATGGGGCGAGCAAGGGAAGGAAGAGCCGGTGGAACGGCTTGTGATTGACGTGCCACCCGAGCACATGGGGGCGGTTTCCGATGCCCTGGGGCGGCGCAAGGCCAACATGTTGGACCAGCGCCAGGATGGTTCTCGCATGCGCTTGGAGTATCGCATTCCGACCCGCGGCCTGTTCGGCCTGCGGTCGCAGCTTCTGACCGTGACCCGAGGGACCGCTTTGCAGCACAGCATATTCGACGGATGGGTGCCCTGGGCCGGCCCCTTGCCCAAGCGGCTCAACGGCGCTCTGGTGTCCGACCGACTGGGCAAGGCCACGCCCTATGCTTTGTTCCACATGCAGCCTCGAGGCGTGCTTTTCGTCCGACCCGGCACCGAGGTCTATGAAGGCATGGTCGTGGGCGAACACTGCCGCGAGAACGATTTGAATATCAACGCGGTGCGCCCCAAGAAACTCACCAACGTTCGGGCCTCCGGCAAGGACGAAGCCACGGTGGTCAGCCCGCCCAGGCTGATGCCCTTGGAGCGCTGCTTGGAGTGGGTGGAAGATGACGAGATGGTGGAGGTCACACCCGACGCCATTCGTCTGCGAAAACGCATCTTGCCCGCCAATCGGCGCAGTATCATTCGGGGAGCAAAAAAGCACTAATCAATCTGTTTGGATCTACGTCACGAATGTCTGAACGACTTTTTTGGAAATTTGCCCGCTTCGTGTAGGGTGATTTCTAAAGGAGTTGCTCATGGCTCATGTGGTCAAGTTGGAAAAGAATTTAGAGCGTGTGCTTCGTCAGGGTCATCCCTGGGTTTACCGGGACGCCTTGTCCGGTGATTTGCCGGAGGCGGGGCAGGTGGTGGACTTGCTGGATGGCGAGGGGGCCTTTTTGGCTCGCGGCCTGAGCGAATCCGGACCCATCGGTCTCAGGGTTTGGACCCTGGTCGATGAAGACTTGGATGGGGCGTTGATGGCACGGCGCGTGGCCTCCGCCGCCAGTTTGCGGGAGCGAATTCTCCCTGGGGAAACCAGCGCCTATCGGTTTTTGCACGGCGAAGGCGACCGCATGCCCGGCGTGGTCTGTGATATCTATGGCGAATACGCGGTTTTGCGTTTTGACGGGAACTCGGTTGCGGCCTGGCGTGAAATCATTCGGGATGCCGTCTGGCCTGTGTTGAAGCAAAAAGGCGTTCATCATCTTCTTTTGCGTGCCGGCCCTCGGGGTCAACAAACAGTGGAGGCATTGGTCGGCGACAAGCCCAAGGAAATGCAATGGGTCACCGAGCACGGCATGCGCATGCCCGTCGATTTGTTACAGGGCCAAAAGACCGGACTTTTTTTAGACCACCGGGAATCTCGCCGGCGGCTTCGGGATTTGGTCCGCGGGCAGCGGGTGCTCAACCTCTATGGCTATACGGGTGGGTTCTCGGTCTCGGCGGGTCTGGGTGGGGCTCGGCAGGTCTGTACGGTGGACCGGGCCCGTGGGGCCTGCGATCTGGCCGATGTGGCCTGGGAGGCAAACGGCTTGGACCCGGCCGATCACGAAAGCCACGCCGAGTCAGTGCAGGTGTTTTTGGAGAAGAGCGACAAGGGCGGTGAGCCCTATGGCGTGATTGTCTCCGATCCGCCGAGTTTTGCGCCCAGCCAGGATAAGCGCAATGCGGCCTTGCAGGCCTATCGAGCCCTGCATCGCTCTGCCTTGTCGCGCTTGGAACCAGGCGGTTTGTACTTGGCGGCCTCTTGTTCTTCCCATGTAGGCCGGCAAGATTTCGACAAGACTCTACTGGACGGGGCCCGGCAGGCGGGCAAGGTCTTACAGGTTTTGGAGCGTTGGGGCGCCCCCGCCGATCACCCTCGCCTGGCTGCTTTTCCCGAGGGTGATTACCTTAAGGTGATTTTGACGCGCCTGTTGGCGTGACCAGTTTGTGTGCGTGGCGGAGCTCTTCTTTTTTCTTGCGAGGCAGGCGCTTGATGCGCAGTTCTTCCTTCATGGCGCTGACGCGATCCGGACAGTCATGCCGCCAGACCAGTTCCACGGGCCGGCGTGAGCGGGTGTACTTGGCACCTCTGGGACTTTCATTGTGTTCCTGCACTCTTCGCTGGATGTCCAAGGTCATGCCGCAGTAAAAAGTATCGTCGGCGCAGCGCAGCAGGTAGACGGTCCATGGTGCTGATTTCATAAGACAAAAATACCACAGAGGCGGGGCGGGGACCAGTTTTGTGCGGGCGACGCGCAAGGATCTGTCGCCTGGGCTCGACTCTAGTCTGTAGTGTTCATCTTTGCGTGGCAAGGAGGTAAGCCATGTCCACGATCAGTCAAGTACAGCAAGCCCCGGCCGCTTCAAGCGGTTTTTGTCTCTTTTCCCACCTGTTTTCGCTGGGTGCTCGTTTGATGAAAATGGAGAAGGCAGGCCAGTCTTTGGTCTTGCTGGCTTTGCGAGTGCTCTACGGCTTTGGATTCGCCATGGCCGGATGGGGCAAGTTTGGGAACCTGGAAGGCACGGGGCAGTATTTCGCCAGTTTGGGTGTTCCTTTGCCGGGCTTCACCGCAGGCCTGGTGGCCACCACCGAATTGGTGGGCGGCGTCCTGCTCCTTTTGGGCTTGGGTACTCGCCTGGCGACCTTGCCCTTGATTGCCACCATGGTCGTCGCGATGATCACGGCTCACGCCGCGGCCATCGTCGATGTCGAGAGCTTCATGGCCCAGTCACCGTATCCATTCTTGTTGGTCAGTTTGGTCTTGCTGGCTTTCGGTCCGGGTGCCGCCTCGGTGGACCGACTGCTCAAGGGCTTTTTCGCTCGTCGGGCGGAGACAGAGTCTTGAAACGCTTGGGCAGAAGGACTTTTCTGGTCTGCCATCGCTTCAGGTGATCAAGGTAGGCTTCGTCTTTTGCATGGGGCCAGTCCTCGAAGTCGTAGGGATAGCGGGTCATGCCATGGAATGGCAGCGGCTCGTTGTTCGATGTGACTTGGCCGAATGGGTGGTATTTGAGCGTGTAGAAAACGTCGGCCTCGAGAAAAATCAGGCGCCTCATCAAGGGATTTTCCGCGACGGCCTTGAACTCGAGCAGGAGACTGTCGCCGTGGACCATGATGACGAATCGGTCATCGCTTGAGGCGATAAGCTCGCCGACCTCGCCGAAGCGGGTGTAGTGGCCCGTGAGCATGGCGTCTTTGATCGGGGGCAGGTGATCATCCACGGCTTCGATGCTGTGTTTGAGGGTGCTTGATCTCACGCTGGCCGCGCCCTCGTCTTGCAGGCGGGCCAGGCGCGGCGAAAGCCGTGTGACCTTGATGGGTACGGGTTTCGAGTCGTCGAGGCGCACGGCGTCAAGTACGTCCAAAACGCTGGGCAGATGAGCCATGGTGATGCGCAGGCGGCCATCTTCGGCTTTCAGCAGGCCGCCGATATCCACGGCCCAACTGCGCGCATCGCCCGCGGCTTTGCCCGTGATCATGCGAATCCGCCATTTGCCGTTTTCATCCAAAGTCTCGATGCTGGTGCCCGCGGCGTAGGGCGGTTTTTGCTTACCGCGAAGATCGGCGTAATGGCCCCAGGCCGTGATGATGAGTTTGGCGTGTTCGGGATGCTCAATGGGGCCGAAGTCCAACTCCACCCGGCTCAAGCCGTCTTCGGCGACCGGCAAAGGCCGATCGTCTGCCCGGCTGATCTGCTTCAGCACGTCACGTCCCTTGTCGTCGGTGGCACGGATAGGCGGGCGGAGATCGCGGGTGCTGACAAAGCGTCGTTCGGATTCATGGCCCAGTTGAGAGGTGAAGCTCCAGGTATTGAAGACCTCATGGCCGATGGGTACATCGACGATCAACAACTCGGCCTTGTCGAAGAAAGAAGCCTCGTAGATTACTTCCCTGGCCTTCAGCCTGTAGACTCCATCATGGGCCTGAAAGTTCTCCAGTTTATAAATATTGGGGCCGTAATGTTCGGGTTGGAAAAAATCCATGCCCTTGGCCAGCACCGAGCCCGAAAGATCCGTGTGATAGCGATAACGCTCGCCATCAAACAAGTACACATAAGGGCAAGAGCCTCGACCACCCCGCCGGCGCCAGCGATTCCGATCCACGTTCCAGTCTTTTTTCGGTGCGGCCACGCACTTGCTTTGATCGTAGCGACATTTTTTGCACATCAGGGTGCCGCCCGCGTAGCCTAAAGACTGACAGCTTTTGCCAAGAGGAAGGGCCGCTTCACATTGCTCAGACCCCTCAATCTTGCCGTCGCCGCAGACAGGACCCGCGGGCTTTTTGTCTTCGACTTTTTTCTCAGGGCTGCTAACGCAGGCGACGAGAATCAACCCAAAGCAAATGAGCGTGATAAGGACCGCGATCTTTTTCATGCCGCAAGTTTTGGCCAGACGACAAAAATTTGCAAGAAGCATGGGGTCAGACACCGGCACTTGACACATAGCCAGTTTTCAGATGTCCGCCCATAACTGATTGATTAATCTAGATCCTAAGTGTCATGTGCCGGTGTCTGACCCCAGACTAGGAAGGGCGCTTGCCAATTCACCCGCGCCTTGCCCTCCCGTTCCAGTAGATCCAGGTAGGCCACGGTTTCTGAAACCGCCAATACGTGATTCATCGGATCCAATTCGCCGAAGAAGGCCTGGGCCAATTGCTCAGGGGTCATGGGTTTGTCTTCCAGCAGGGATGCGAAACGGGCAGCCCTTTGGCTGATGTGTTGTCGATTGCGCTGGATCAGGGCTCGGGGGTCTTCGATGGCGGGGCCATGACCGGCCAGTGCTCTGTCTGCAGCCAGATCCTCGACGACTTGAAGCGAGTCCAAGTAGTTCAAAAGGCTGGGGCTGCGACCCTGGGCGCCTAAGTGAATGAGCGGATTGGGCGTTATGTCTGCCAAAAGCATGTCACCGGAGAACAGCAGGCCTTCTTGGGCATCCCAGAAGCAGAGATGGTCGGGGCTGTGGCCGGGCGTTGAGATGCACTCAAGACCATGTGCCCCGAGTTGCAAATGCTCTCCACCCCGTAGAGGGTTCGATGTGCCGGAAAAAACCGTTTGGCCCCAGAATCGTTCGGTCAGACCGAAGAAGATCTGAACCTTCCGCAAAAGCTCAGCGTCGACGCCGCAGTCGATCAGAAATCCCATCAGGCGTTTTTCTTCCGCTTCCGATTCGGGAGAAAGCCAACGATTGCTGGCGTGGGCATGTAAGGTGGCGCCGCTTTTCGCACAGATCAAGGCTGCCGCGCCAGCGTGATCCACATGGCGATGGGTTAACAAGACGTGTCGAATGGATTCGATTTTCAGGTCAATGGCACGGAGTCCATCTTCCAGGGCTTTTGTTGAAGCGGAACTACATAGCCCGGGATCGATAAGGCAGGGTTCGGGGCCCAGGAGTACGTAGGCGTTAACAGGGCCCACCGGAAAGGGCGTGGGAAGACTTAGTGTGTGGAGACCAGGCATGGGGGTCAACCCCCCGGATACGCAGAACCTATTCGCAGGCGCTGGTGTCCAGGTTGGAGAAGTCTTCCAAGTTGTAGGCGCGTAGCTCGTGGGTGCCGTCGTAGTCGATGCTGGGACCCAGGAAATCGAAGGTGGCGCCCACGCACATGTCCGCGGGTTGACTGGAGGCGAAGAGCAAGACATTGACGGCCGTGCCGTAGGAGATGGTCAAGAGGCTGCCGTTGATCTCCGTGACCGAGGCCCCGGTGATGCGCACCAATTCTTCTTCCAGATCCTCCGAGGGCACGATGCCGCTGGATAGATCCTGGATCACGGGGTCGAGCGGATTGTTTTGACTCAGGATTTCCAGATTTTCATAGCCGTCGATTTGGAACATGCCGTTGTAATCGCTGGTCGAAGTGACCTTGAATTGGATCTTGTCTCCCGCCAACACGGAGGCGTTTGGTTCCGCGCCGTAGATAAGGGCGGCCGGACCCAGACGTTCGGTTTGCATGAAGGTATAACTGTTTCCGCCCTTGTAGGTTACATGGGTCGGGCAAAGCTGAACTTTCATATCCCCACGGGGCATGTTGCGCAGCTCCTCCATGCTGGTGCAGGGCACGAACTCGATCTCGCGACTGCTTTGCATGCCTTCGTTGCCCCAGGTGCAGGTCACGCGCGCCCGGCGGGGCAGGCTCTGGGCGCTGGAGACCAGCACCTGGTGACCGCCCGAGCCGTCTTCTTGCAATTCGCTGAGGTCTATGACGTCCGTGGCGTCGCAGGGCTCGCTGGCGTAGATTCTGAAGTTGGAAAACAGCAGATAGCCGCCGCTGGCCGAGCCGTTGATGCCCAGGCCGAAACTGTGCATGCCCATGACGTCGTAATTTTGGCCCGAAAGGTCTATGCAGATTTCGCGGCAGACGCCGTTGAGCGCCATGCCTGGGAATTGGCTATCAAGGATGGGCGTCATCCATGCCGCGCTGCCGCCGATGGAATGAAAGTTCATTCGATACTCGCCCGCGAAGCCGGCGGTGTGGAACTGGGTAAAGCAGATGCGCCCCGGATCGACGTAGTCGCGCAGATCCAGTTCGTAATCGACGTTGAGATTCGGGCTGCTCAACCCGTCCACGCTGCCCAGCAACAGGCCGCCGCTCGTCCCACACTGCTCTTGTGCCTCGGCGCAGTTGGCCGGCTGGGAGAAGTTCCAGCCATCGAAATCGCCTGTGATGTCGTGGCCGCAGGCTGCGAAGTCCGTGTCCACCACGGCTACTTCCTGGTTGCATTCGGGCGGGTAGGCCGTCACCCGAATGCCGCTCATCGCAATCATGTTGTTCGGGTCGTAGTTGCCGCTGACCTGGGTCCAGAAGCTCAGGCGGGTTTGCTCCATGGCCGTGACCGATCCCGGCAGATCGACGCAGGGAACGGAGGTGTAATCCTCGGCCCAGGATCCGGGTGAATCGCAGGCCACCACGGTGCCGTCGAAGTCGTCGCCCGGGTCGTATACAAGCTCGATCGAGCCACCGAAGGGCGCGGGCCTTTGCAATACGCCGTAACAAGCCCGCACGCGCTCAAAGCTTGAGAAATCAAAGGTTTGCTGCAAGCGCCAGCCCCCGCTGTTGCAGTCGTTATAGCGGAATTCGATCAGTCCAGCGCCGCCGTCGCAGTTGTAGTTTTCGCAGCAGCTAGCGGGCGTGTCGCCCAGGTTGAAGGGGCAATAATCCGAGCTGTTGCTTTGGCAGGCCGCGCCGCCTTCTTGTTCCCAGTCGCCCAGGGTACAGCCGGTGGACCAACTGTGAAATTCTGTTGCGGAGAGGATGCTGGGCAGAAGCTCCACTTCGCAATGCAGGCAGTCTTC
>JAFCZJ010000194.1 GCA_019314375.1 Deltaproteobacteria bacterium
CGGCGATTCCAGTGAGCAGGAACTCTTCGAGATGCTTGATGATGGCATTGTCAATCGAGGCTCCTGATTCGATCAGAATGTTGACAGGTCTTAGCCGATTCGCCTAAACTAACTGCCCGAACCATATGTTTTCGCACCCTTTCATGGAAAAGGACGTCCCGGTATGGCGAGCAAGCGGATTCTGATCATCGAGAGCGAAGAAGACTTCGCCCAGGGACTCGCGAAGGCGTTTTCCCGCTTCGAATCCGAGGTCACGGTCATCGCTGATGGCAAGAAGGGTCTGCAAGCGGCCAAAAGCGACGGAGCGGATCTCATTTTGTTGCGGGTTGAATTGCCTCGCATGAGTGGGTATTCCATCTGCAACAAGCTGAAGAAGGACAAGAAGCTCAAACAGATTCCTTTGATCATCATTTCCAGCGAGGCCACCGACGACACATTTGAACAGCATCGTCGGCTCAAGTACCGGGCTGAAGACTACATCATCAAGCCATTCAAGGATGCGGACCTCTTCAGCAAGGTCAAGGATCTCATCGATCTGCCGGAGAAGGAAGAAGAGATCGTTCCTGTCGAAGAGGACATCGCTTTCGATGACGATGATTCCTTCTCCTTCGACGACATCGAAGATTTGGGAGATGATGACGAGCTCTTAGACCTGGGTGGGGGTGATTCCACCGTGGTCATGGAGAGTCCTTTGATCAAGGATGACGAGATGGAGGCCTTCGACGACGTATTCGACGGCCTGGAGGTGGAAGAGGACGAAGAGGATGCGCCGAAGGAAGTCGAGGTCGAGGGTCTTGAAGATTTGGACGATGTCTTAGATGGCTTGGAGGACCTGGGCGATCTCGGTGAAGATGAATCCGCCGAAGAGGAAGAACTGGATCTATCCGCCCTGGATGATCTGGAAGTAGACGCCGATGAACCCGCCAGCGCCCCGCCCGCCGATGAAGAAATTGAAGACGATCTCTTGGATGGGTTGGAAATGGAGGTTGAGGCTGACCCCGAGGATGATGGGGATGAGGGCGTGCAGCTTTTGGATGACCTGGCTTTTGAGGAAGAAGCAGTTGATGCTCCACAGGTGGATTCTGCCGATGACGTGGCCGTCGAAAAGCCGGTCAAGGCTGATGGCAAGGTCGACGAGACCTTGCGGGCCAGCTTGGATGAGGCTGAAGCGGCGAATGAGGAGCTTCGCAAGAAGATCATTGAGTTGTCTTCCGCTTCGGGTGAAGTCAAGGAACTGCAGGACAAGGTACAGAAACTCAACAAAGAGTCGGCCAAACGGCAGGAGTTGGAGAAAGAGATCTCTCGGCTGAAGGTTGACTTGGAAGACAGCCAGAAGAAACTCGATCGCAGCGAGGCGGCCAGCAATGAGCCGGACCCGGTGCTCTCGACCAAGTTCAAAAACTCGGAAGAAGAAAACCAGCGGATGCAAGAGAAGGTCAAGGGGCTTGAAGAGAAGCTGGAGGATGCCCACAACAATTTCGAGAAACGCGAGAGCGAATTGGGGGACCTTCGCAATTCCTCTTCGTCGCGAGACAAAGAGCTTCTGGCCTTGCGCTCCACGATTAATAGCAAGGACCGGGATATTGTTGACCTGAAGGAAGAGGTCAACCGCAAGGATCAAGAGATACTGGACGTCAAAGATCAGATGGACGAAAAGCAGGCTGAGACCGCTAAATTGCAGGAGACGGTGGCCGGCCGGGATCGGGAACTGAAAGACCAGGCAGACAAATACGGGGATTTGCAAAGGTCAAAGAACACGCTGGAAGAAGAGCATCAGACCAAAATGGCAGAATGGGAAGAGCGTTACACCAACGAAACGGCCGAGTTGGAGCATAGGATTCGGGTCATGGAAGAGGAGCACAATCTCCGTATCGCTGACCTGGAGAGCAAGGCGGCCGATGCCGTGTCGACCTTGGATCGACTCAAGGGCGAGATGACCGATCAAAACCAACGTCATGGAGACGAGGTTTTCGGCCTGCGTGCGCGATTCAAGGGCGAAATTGAAGAGCTGGCCGAGGTTCGGGAGGGTCTGGAGAACCGACTGAACGAGGCCACCGAGAATTATGAAACCGAATTGTCCGCCCATGAGAAAACCAAGCAAGAGGCAGAGCGCATCCCCGGCCTGGAGAGTGAGTTGGGGCAGGCCCAGGAACGAATCGAAGGGCTGGATGCCAGAGTGACTGAGATGCAGGACCAGCTCAGCGATCACGAGGCGCGTGCAATCAAAGCCTACCAAAAGATTAAAGACGACGAAGAGATCAAAGAGAAAGCTCGCAAGGCGGTGGAGATTGCCTTTACTCTGCTGGCCGATCAGGTGTCAGAGGATACCGAGGTGGGTCATGACGTGGATGAGCAATTGGAGGAGGATGGTGCTGGCGGCGATGAGGTTCAGGCATAGAGTTACTTGCCCACCAATTTCCGTAGCTTCTTCTTGTCGCTATCAAAGCTTAGCTCCTGATATACTTGGAAAAAATTACCGGGATCCACCAACCGGGGATGCAGAGCTGCCGCGGCTTTGACCTTGCCGTCCGCGAAGCTGAATTTGCGCATGAGGGTACGAAGCTGCAGTACGGTGAAGAAATTGCCGCCGGCTGCATCCCGTATTACGCGCAGCTTGCCCTTGGCGAAACCCTCCCCGCCGACCGCTTGTAGCAGGTTCGTGAAGGACTGGTTGCTCATGGACTCGGGGCCTGTGACCGCGGGCGCGGTCTCCGGTTCGGGATTCATGGACAATTCGGCGCGCAGGAGGCGAAGCTGACGCCTGATGATTCTGATTTTCAAGGCATTTTGCTGTCGGGCTCGGGTGTTGGGGTTGGCGGCGTTCATTCCCTTGAGTTCGGCTACCGCCTCGCGACATTCGGTCAGAATTTGCTGGATTTGGGCCCTGTCGCCGCAGAGCCGATCCTGGGCTTTGGCTGTCGAGAAAGCACCGAAAGCGATGGTTGCCATGAAGGTTGTAATAAAGAAGACGCGCATGATTGATGCCTCCTAATGGGGGGATTTGTTCTTAAGCTATCTTGAATGACTCATAGACGGCAAGGACCAAGGCAGGATTCAATTGATGATTGCGATTACCTCTCTCTTTTTCGCAGCAGGGATTTGGCGGATCTGGCCAGGGCAGAGGGGATGGATTTGCTGCGGGCCAATGCTTTCAGGTCGTTTTTGCGCAATAGGTTGAGGAAGCGCATGGCCGTGGGTATCGGGGTTTTGGGGTTGTTCACCAGCGCGACCTTGACCTGGTAAGAGCGGGTCCACTCTCGATTGTTGCAGATGATGCGGATCACGTCGTCGCTGACCGATCGGTTGTTGGCGATGGTTGCGGCTTCAGCCTCATTGACGCCCGGGTTCTTGATGGCCGCCGTGCAAACCAGCTTGTTGCGCTCCTTGATGAGTTGCATGCGCACAGTCTTGTTGCCTTTATTCGCCAGGGCTACTTTTTGAGCGATGGTCATGTCGTGCAGCAACTGCAGCAGGGTTTTTTTCTTCGCCTTTTCCTGTTCTTCGTCTTCAATTACTTCATCCGTATCGGGCTTGAGTAAGTCCTCGGGCAGAGATGCTTCCACCACTTCACGGATTTGTTTTTCGACTTCGAGATCCTTGGGCGCACCCTTGATGCGAATTTTGGCGGCCTCGAAGGCTTCCAGGTCTTCGAACTCCATGCCCGTTCGCACCGCAAAGTCCATCAGTCGTTCGATTTGGGCTTTGCTCATGCTGGGGTTGTCTAAGACCTTGGAGACGATTTGCTTATGCCGGAGCAGACGGACCTGATTTTCAAGCAGGATGCCCAGCAGGCGTCCCTCGATTTGATCCGCAAGGTAAGCGAAGGTCTCGTCAGGGGTCTGCTGGTTCAGCATGATGCGTTCGAGATGCTTTTCTTCGCCCAGGGTGCGGGCCATGTGGTCCAGCACCAGGGGATGGAGGCGCTCTTGAAGAGCACCGTCCAAGATGCGACTCGGCAACTCCATCAAGCTGTCGATGGCAGCCGACTCGACCTTGTCGTCGTCGTCGAAGGACAGGGACGTGAGCACCGTGACCATGTCCTTGGGGCCCATGGGGACCATGCCCTTGGCGGCCATCAGACGCAAGGGGACGGGGGCCTTGGGATCGAGATGCTTTCTCAGGTTTTCGCTTACCGCCGATGGAGGGATGGGGCTTGCCATGGGTCGCGCTCTACTTGTGGTTATTCGCCTTCGTCTTCGGCCGAGGTCTTATACTTCGCGATTACCTTTTCCTTCACCTGCTGCGGGCATTCTTGGTAATGGGACAACTTCATGGTGAAGGCACCCTGGCCACCCGTGCGGCTGTCCATATCCGGGGAGTACATCAGAATTTCAGCTAGGGGTACCTGGGCCTTGATGGTGGATCGCTTGTTCTTCGTGTCCATGCCCATGACGCGTCCGCGGCGGCTGTTTAGATCGCCCATGATGTCGCCCATGTTGGCTTCGGGCACGACGATTTCCATGTCGTAGACGGGTTCCAAGAGGATGGGTCTGGCCTTTTCCATGGCCGCCCTGAAGCCGATGGAGGCGGCACGCTTGAAGGCCATTTCCGACGAGTCCACGTCGTGGTAGGAGCCGTCGTATAATGATACTTTTACGTCCACCACCGGGAAGCCGGCGATATTCCCTTGCCCTAAGGTCTCCTGTATTCCTTTGTCCACGGCGGGGAAGAAGCTGGAAGGCACCGAGCCACCCTTGATGCGGACTTCGAATTCATAGCCTTCACCGCGGGGCTGGGGTGCCAACTCAAGCCAAACGTCACCAAACTGACCGCGACCGCCGGTCTGACGCTTGTGGCGTCCCTGGGCCTGGGCGGTTTTCGTGATGGTTTCTCTGTAGGGCACGCGCGGCACTTCCAGTGTGACCTCTACACCGAAGCGACGTTTCATGCGGGCCACAGTGATGTCGATATGTGGCGCGCCCGCGCCCGAAAGCAAGAAGTCCTGCGTGTCCTGGTGGCGGCTGACCTGCAGGGTGGGGTCTTCGACAAGCATGCGGTTCAAGCTGGTGCCCAGCTTGTCTTCATCGCCTTTACTTTTGGCTTTGATGGCGTACGAAATAACCGGCTCGGCCGGCACGATGACGGGCAGGGCCAAAGGGTTTTTCTTGCTGCTCAAGGTGTGGCAGGTCGCGGTGTTTTTCAGCTTGAGCACACCCGCGATGTCACCGGCCGGTGCCGCGCTGACCTGCTCGGTCTTTTTGCCCACCACGCTCAACAGAGAGCCGACTCGCTCTTCATTGTTTGTGTTCGTGTTGAAGATTTGACCATCGGAATTGATGGTGCCGGAGAAGACGCGGAAGATGGACATGGTGCCGCCCTGAGCGTCCATGGTCTTGAAGACCAGGGCCAAGGGATCGCCATCAGGCGTGGGCGCTACTTCCACTTCCTCTTCGCCATTCATGGCTTTGACGGGCGGTCGTTCGGTGGGCGCCGGCAAGCTGTCGGTAATGAAGTCCATCAATTGGTGGACGCCGACGTTGTGAGAGCCCGAGCCGTAGAAAACCGGGAAAAGGCTGCCCGATTTGACGCCGTTGGCAAAGCCTTCGGCGATTTCTTCGTCGCTGAGTTCACCGGCGAAGAATTTTTCCAAGAGCTCGTCGCTGCTCTCGGCGATTTTCTCAATCAATGTCTCTTTGGCTGCTTCCACTTCATCCTTCAGGTCGGCAGGCACATCCACGACTTCGAATTTGCCCGAACCGTCTTTTTCGAATTTATAGGCTTTGCCGCTGATGACGTCGATGACGCCCTCAAAGCTGGCTTCCTGGCCCATGGGTACCTGTACGGCCACCACGTCGCCTGAGAGGTCTTCTTTGGCGGCGGCCAGTGTCTTGGCCGCGTCGGCCCGTTCACGATCCATTTTGTTGATGAAGATCACCCTGGGGAGGCCCAACTCTTCGGCTCTTTCCCAAACCCGGACGGTTTGCACTTCTACGCCATCCGGTGCGCTGATCACGGTCACCGCGGCGTCGACCGCGCTCATGGCCAGCCGGGTGTCGTAGATGAAGTTGCCGTCTCCTGGGGTGTCTAAGAAGTTGATTTTTTTCTTATTCCATTCGATCACGCCCAAGGAGGTCGCGATGGTCATGCTGCGATCCATTTCCTCTTGCTCGAAGTCCAGGCTGGATGTTTTGCCATCCACATTGCCCAAACGGGTGGTGGTTTTTCCGTCAAACAGGAGGGCTTCGCCCAAAGATGTCTTGCCGCAGCCCTTGTGACCCACCAGCGCAACATTGCGAATATCTTTCGATTCGTATTTCTTCATCCTGCCCTCCAAGGATTGGAATTAGCTCTCAAAGGATGCCACCTTAGTTCGGTGAGATACGCCTGTCAAGACCCAGAGTAGGGGCTGAAAGCTACTGATTGCGTTCGTATATGATGCGCAGACCGCGCAGCGTCAGCAGGTTGTCCACCTCACCGACATGTTTGGATGCCTTGGCGATTAGCTTGCCCAGGCCGCCGGTGGCAAGCACCCGCGATTGCTTTCCCAGCTCATTTTTCATCTGATCGATGATGTTGTCCACAAGCCCTACGTAACCGTAGTAGATTCCGGCCTGGATGGCACCCACCGTGGTGCGGCCGATGACCGTGTCCGGTTGTTTGAAAGGCACACGGGGCAACTTGGAGGCCTGGCGAAACAAGGCCTCTAACGAGATGTTGATGCCCGGGGTGATGGCACCGCCCAGGTAGGCATTGTTGGCGCCAATGGCGTCGAAGGTGGTGGCCGTGCCGAAATCCACCACGATGAGGGGCCCAGGGTGGCTGTCGATGGCGGCCACCGCGTTAACGATGCGGTCGGCACCAACCTCGTGGGGGTTTTCATACTCAATGCGAAGCCCGGTTTTGATGCCGGGACCCACCACCAAGGGATGGACTTTGGCGTAATCTTCAAGCATGTTGACGATGACCCACTCAAGGGGGGGCACGACGCAGGATAAGATTGTGGCCTTCACCTCGGACCAGCTTAGACCTGCGCTGACCAGCAACTGTTGCAGCAATACGCCATATTCGTCGGAACTGCGGTGGGCGACGGTGCCGATACGCCAGTGGTGGAGCAAACGCTCGCCATCGTAAATGCCAAGGACCGTCTGGGTGTTGCCCACGTCGATGACGAGCAGCATGTCTTTACGCTCCGGCGTCTTTTTGCAGATAGAGGGTCTGACTGGGGAAGGCGAAGTCCATGCCCAGTTCAGCAATCTTGCGCATGAAGGCCAGGTTGATCTCTTGTTTCAGCTCCAGCCATTCGACCCGATCCGTGGTCACTGAGTAGTAGTTGATGAAGATGTCCAGGCTCGATGCCCCGAATTCGGTGAAGTAGACCAGTTGCCCTGCTTCGGCCACGCCTTTGTTCTCGGCCAGGATCTTGCGAATGGCCGCGACCGCTTGCTCCAGTTGCTCCGGCGTGGCGTCGTAGGTCACGCCGATCGTCATGGATACATGCCGGTTGGTGCGCACACTGAAGTTTTCGATGGTTTCGTTGGCGATGATGCTGTTTGGGATGGTGATCAGGGTTTTGCCGACCGTCCTGATCCGCGTGGAGCGAAAGCCGACGTCCTCGATGCCGCCTTCCACGCCGCCCAGAGCGACCCAGTCGCCTACCTGGAAGGGGCGGTCCGTGAAAATGGTCACCGAGCCGAACATGTTGGCCAGGGAGTCCTTGGCGGCCAAGGCGAAGGCCAAGCCTCCAAGACCCAGACCGGCGAGCAGTGAGCTGACCGAGTAGCCCAGGTTTTGGATGATCATGACCAGGGCCATGATCATGATTAGAATCCGGAGGGTTCGGCGGACGATGGGCACCAACTGGTCGTCCAACTTGGATTCGGTTTTGTCGGTGAATCGCTCCATATAAAAGGTCAAAATTTCGGTGCCCGAGTACAGCACCCAGGCACCGTCGAAAATAAGCAGGCTGGTGAACAGCGCGTAAAGAAAACGCGGCAGGTCAATGGGTTCGGTGGGCAGAGTCAGAACGCTCAGCGCAGCGTAAACACCGGCGATGAAAACCAGGAAAAATGCCGGCTTACGAAAGGCGGCCAGTATCTTGTCGTCGGCTTCCCATGTGGTTTTTTCGGTCAGCTTGAGTAGCCATACGTCGATCGTGTAACGCACGATGGTGCGCACGATAAGCATCGCCACGATGATTAGGGCGAAAAAGATGTATTGCCAGATGGTATTGCCCCAGAAGGATTGATCCAGGGTCATGCTGATGTCTTGCCACATGTTTCTGCCTCCTTGTTGGCCAAGCAGCTTGTCATGGAAGGCCTACCTGATCAACACCCCTGATCAACACCACGGTGCGCAAATGACATCAAATCGGGCCTTGTTGCTACGCTGGGTGGCCTGTGGCATAGTTTTGAGGTTCTTAAATTGGAGTGCTGGTGGATTCCTCTGGAATGGCATGCATTTTGGTCGTGGACGACGAGGTGGCGGTTCGCCGGGCTCTTGAAGGCCAGCTGCGAGAGGCTGGTTATCGGGTTATTCAGGCAGCCGACGGTCGGGAAGCCTTGCGGGTCATCACCGAGGAAAAACCGGATTTGGTGCTTTTGGACCTGATTATGCCTGGTTATGATGGCATGCAGGTCCTGCGTATCTTGAAATCCGAGCGGGATGCCTTCTTGCCGGTCATCATGCTGACGGCCCGCGGCGACATGGACAGCAAGCTCCAGGGTTTAAAACTGGGCGCGGATGACTACCTGACCAAGCCGGCCGAACCCAAAGAGATTCTGGCCCGCATCGAGGCCTTGTTGCGCATCAAGCGTTTGCATGAGCAGATGGAAGAGGACCGCAAACAAAAACAAGATACCGGATTGGTGGATGTTAGGACCGGTCTTTACAACGCGACCTATCTCAAGCAGCGTTTGGCGGATGAGTTTCGTCGGGCCGAGCGCTACCACGAACCCCTCTCATGTATTGCCCTGCGCCTGGAAGAGATGGAGAGAATGCCGCAGGAAGAGAGCGAAGAGGCGCTGCGTCGACTGGCGTATGCTGTCCAGCGTGGAGTTCGTGAGTTTGATGTGGCGGTTCGGCAAACCGAGGATCGCTTCGTCGTGCTTCTGCCCCGGACTCATTTTGCAGGCTCGGTGGCCGTGGCCGGGCGTTTGTGGCGCTTGGTGTCGGAGGTGCCCTTGTCCGAAGGACGGCCTCATGCT
>JAFCZJ010000308.1 GCA_019314375.1 Deltaproteobacteria bacterium
AAGCGATGCTGCTGGTTCTTCGTTCGGCGTCGGCCCCCTGTGCGATTTCCAACAAGCGGCCGAATTCATCGTAGCTTTGCTCCACGGGCCAGATGCCGCTGTCTACGATTTCCGCCTGAAGGGGGCGGCCCTGCTCGTCGATTATGCCTGTGAGCTGCCGACCCGTGGGTGTGGTCAAGGTAAGCCTGCGGTCGCTTGCTTGATAGCTTGAGGTACTGGTCTTGCCGTTGACCGTGAGCGTATCGGTGATGCGGTCGAAATCAAAAAGCCCGGCACCTGAGGACGATTCCACTTCGCGGCTTTGTTCCATTTGCAATTGCAGGCCCGCGGGGGTGAGAAGCCTTTGCTGGGTCACCAAAGGAGCACCCATGCCAAGTCGCGAGTCCGCGCCAAGTTGCGTGTCGCGTCGGCTGCCGTCAGCCAGATACAATTCCGAGGACGTGCCGCCTTTGTCGATTAGTCGATTAATCAGGCCGCCGGGAAAAGTATTTACCTTTTCCCAAGAGCCGTTCGACAAACGCTCGCTGCGATAGTTGCTTACCCGACCCTCGGCCGTCTCCAGCTCAATGATGTTGCCGTCCGCCAAGCTGTCTTCGTCTAAGCGAATTTCCTTGAATCCGCCCGCCGGGTCTTCGTCTCGGGTCAAACGGCCCAGGCTGTCATAGCGAAATTCGTAAGCCTGACCCTTGGGGTCCCGCATGCTGGTGAGCAAACCTTCTTGCAAATACGTGAAGCCAAAAACCCGACCGGCCGGGTCCGTGATGTTTTGGATGAAACCCTCGTCGTCCACGTCTATATGTGTTGGCTGGGCAAAAGGAGGAATGATGCTGAAGCTCGAAGGGTTGAACCCATCTATCTCCGTGCGATTGCCGTCTCCGTCCGTGATGGCGGCAAGCTTGCCGTCTTCGGCGTATTCAAAAGCCCACAACACGGCCCCGGTCAATCCATGCAGGGTTTGTAAATGCCGACCCTGCGCGTCGAACAGGAAAACCTCCATCCCATTTTGAGACGGCAGCACAATCTCATCAGCCAAATCCATAAAGCCCGGCAAGGGGGAGGTGATGCTGCGAATGCGATTGTCGTTGCTGCTCTCGTCCGCATAGTACAGCGTGCCTTCGGCGTCTAAGGCCATCCCCTCTCCGTTCGAAAAGGAGGCCTGACTCGCGGGGCCGCCGTCTCCCGACGCATTGCTTTCGCCCGTACCGGCAAGGGTCGTGATGATGCCGTCGGGGCCGACTTTGCGAATCGTGTTTTGCGTCGCGATGTACAGGCTGCTGTCGCGTCCAATGGCTATGGAACGCGGATAGCGGATGCCGGCCTCAAGGGCAGGTCCGCCATCGCCGTCGTTTTCGTAGGTCGCTACGCCCCTGCCCGCGACGGTGTCGATCTTGCCGCTCAGGTCGATGCGGCGTATGCGCTGAGCCCAGAGCTCCACAAAATAGATGCTTCCGTCCGGGCCTTCGGCCAAGTCATCGACTTGCATATCCAAGACAGCATCCACGGCAGGTCCGCCATCGCCCGGTCCCTCATGGCTCCAAACACCCACTTGGCCCGCCACGGTGTGGATCAGGCCGTCGGTGCCGATGCGTCGGATGATGCAGTTGTTCATCTCCGCGATGTAAAGACTGCCGTCGGACGCGGCAAGGATGTCCACGGGTTCATCCAGCAAGGCTTCTTCCGCAGGTCCGCCGTCGCCAGTATAGCCCGGCTCGTTTAGGTTGCCCGCCACGGTCCAAATGCGCCCATCGCTTGTGACCTTGCGCACCCGATCTTCGGTGTAGCTGGAGAAATATAAAACGCCTTGTCGATCAAGGCTGATGGAAGAAACGTAGGAGATCCAAGCCTCGGTGGCCAAAATGCCTTCGCCATCAGAGCCCGGCTCCGGTCCGGCGGCACCTGCCACCAGATGAATCAGACCCTCGGGATCAACCCGGTAGACCTGATGAGCGGACGCGATGTAAAGACTGCCGTCGGGACCAACCGCCACGTCCTCGCATTTGAAATTCGCATCGAGGGCAAGCAGGTCTCCGACTGAAGCAAATTTTGGATCTACTGTCCCGCCTCCGGCTACGGTGCGCACAATCGGCTCCAGGCGATCAGCACTACGACGGCCCCCGTCGCCGCGATACAAAATGCGGCCGTTGGGATCATAGGCGTGGTGAATGCCCAGACTCCAGCCGCCCAGGCCCGAGGGCCTGGCGTCCGCGGCACCGAGGGTGCCCTTCCATTCCAACCACAAGGTGATGTCCTGGCGGGTTTGGCTGGCCGTGATCTCAGCTCCGTTCCCTGAATACCCAAAACGTTCGTTGGCCTGCATCACACCGTCGTAAGTGTATCCGATGCGGACGGTCACGGGATGAGCGCCTTGCAAACGCCGGCCGTATGCGTCCTTGCCGTCCCAGGTGAACTCGTGGAAGTCAACCTGGGTGCTTGGGTCGGGATCGGCATCAAAATGCCATTCGTGCTGTTGACCCGCCACTTGCAACGCCAACTCGATGCCCTTCAAGCTGGCCGGGGCCTCGGGCCCCACCAGGGGAATCTTCAGAGAATAGGCTATCTTTCTGCCGGGCACCCTGTCTGAGCGATAATGCAGACCGAAGGGCAGACCGGCCAATGCTAAGTCCTCGCCCAGGATTTGGTTGTGGACGTCGATGACCGAGCCGGACTCGACGCAGCCCTTAGGGTCTCCGCCCTGGGATGGGGTGCGATAGGGACCGATGGCGTCGGATGGTGGAGAAAACCCCCAGTTGGCATCCCAGGAGGAAAAATGCTTCATGCGCAGACGAATGAAGCTGTCACCCGGCTCAAAACGCTCTGAAAGGGTAATTCGTTCTGCCTCGTCGATGCCGAGTTCGGCAAGCCGGGCCGCGTCGTCCGCCTGGCCGTCGCCGTCTGAGTCCAATTCAAGCAAGCCGTCGGCTTCG
>JAFCZJ010000072.1 GCA_019314375.1 Deltaproteobacteria bacterium
AGCAACCAATGGTGATGTCAGAAGTATTTGATTATGAGGTGTGTGAAAATGTCAAAATTTCAAAATATAAAAGATTTGATTTCTAAGTATGCGTATCGAGTTATCTGGTCTGAAGAAGATGGCGAACATGTGGGTCTTTGTACGGAGTTCCCGAGCTGTAGTTGGCTGGCGGGTTCTCACGAGGAGGCGCTGAAGGGAATCAAGAAGTTGGTCAAAGACATTTTGAAGGACATGGAGAAGAATGATGAGCCGATTCCCGAACCGCTTGCCCTGAAGGAGTATAGCGGAAAGCTTGTTGTCCGGATGCTCCCCGAGGTCCATCGAAAGTTGGCCATGGAGGCTCGGGAGCGAGGGGTTTCCATCAACTTGCTGATTAACTCCAAGCTGGCTTGAATGAGATAAAGGGATGGCCCCCCCCCTGCTTGCTTGCTTCGTTGGGGTGCGCTGGTGTAGGCTTTGGGGCGGTTGGACGGTAAGGACCGGAGCGAGCAGATGCCTTTTGATGGATTCAGCGCAGCGGATTTTGATGCCTTCGAAGAGAAGAAGTGGGCGTCCAATGCTTTTAATTTGGAAAGGCTGGAGGTCAAACTCAAGCTGACGGCTTTGGGTAAGGAGTTGCAATCCATTTTGGGGCAGGGCCTTTCGGATCAAGAGATGGGCATCAGCGCGGATCGCCCCTCCGTTTTCAACCAGCACCGAGTCAACGATTTGACCCTGTATTTTTTCCGGGGTCCCACGGCCCGAAAGCCTTTGGGGTCTATCTTAGACGGCGCGAAGTCCATCGCCGCCAATCTTCTGGATCCAGCCCCCCATCACAAGCACATCATACGTGCCCTGCGCATCAGTCAGGTCGGTGTGGACTTCGGCTTGTGGTTGCACAAAGACGCCTGGGTGGATTGGAAAAACGCCCAGGCACGGGCCAAGGCCTATGGCGAAATGGAAAAGCTGCAACAGGCGCTCGACGAGTTGCCGGTCGAGTTGCTTTTTGCCCGGGGTTTGGGCCTGGCCGCAGACGGTCGCTTTGCCCGGGAACTGGATGCCGTGGTCTTGCTCGAGGGCTTTGAGGCGGCGCAGCCCTGGACGTTTTTCGGTCGCCGTTTGGGTCGTGACGAGGAAGATGTGGGGCAGGGTGCCTTGGCGGCGAAGATCGCCGACTGTCTTTTGGCCCTGGAACCACTCCATGACTATTTGGCCTGGACCCCTGAGAACGATCACCACCAGATCAAAAGCGCGCTCAAAGAGCAGAAAGAAAAAGCCCGCAAACCCATCAAGGAACTCAGGGCTGGTGACGAAGTGCGGGTCTTGAGCGGTCTGGCCTCGGGTCGCATCGCCGTGGTGGATTCCATTGCGCGGCGGGGCATGGTCAAGGTGCGTCTGGGCCAGGTGGTTTTGAACATGAAGATGGAAGATTTGGCCCGGCCTTGATGACGCGCCGGGGTGGGAGGTTGTGAATGCGGCTTCAAGTGGCATGTTTGGCCCTGTTGTGGGGCTGGTCGCTATCATCCGGCGTTGAGGCTCAGGTCCAGAATCAGCCGGTGTCAAGCCTGCAGCATCTGGCCGTTTGGCGGCTTGAGCCTTTGGGGCTCGAGGCGGAGACGGCCGAGCGTTTGGAGCTTTTGCTGCGTGCCGAGGCAGGCCGCATCAAGGGATATGCTTTGCAACCCCAGCAGCAAACCCAGGCCATTCTGAGCACCAAGCCCATCTTGGCCAAGTGCCCGGGCAAGACCAAGTGCTTGTGCAAGATCGCCCGCACCTTGGGCGCGGACAAGCTCATCACCGGTGTCATCGGTGCCTTGGGTGAGGACTACACTTTCGATCTCAAGCTGATCGACGCGAAGACCTGCAGGGAAGAGCGCCGCATCAACGAGGCTCTGAGCGGTCGGGCGGATTTGCTCATCGGGGCCATTCGGCAAGCCCTTTATAAACTGGCGGCGCCTGAGTTGGTGGTCGGCTCTTTGCTGGTGGACGTGCCCATGGCTGGTGCCGCTGTCGAGTTGGATGGCAAGAAGGTCGGCACCACCCCGCTCAAAGAGGCCATCACCGGGTTGAGACTTGGAAAGCATTCGCTTCGCATTCACAAAGAGGGTTACTCCGCGTTTTCTCATGACGTCCCAGTTCGATTCGCCCAGACAACGCGGGTCAAGGTGGATCTGATCAAGTCGGTGCTGGTGGGTTTGAGTTACCAGGAGGAAGGGATGGCCAAGCCTGCGCCGGTAGCGGCGGTGCGGGTCGTCCGAAGACCCGCGATGGGGAGCATCGAGAAGGCCGCCTGGATTGCTGGTGGCGTGGCCCTGGTTACCGCAGCCGCGGCTGGGGTCATGGCTTGGCGGACCCAGGTGCTTGAGGACGAGTTGGAGCAGGCCGCCTCTGCGACGGTGCCGTATCTCAACGCCAGCCATCAAGACACCTACCAGGATGGCGAGACCTACGCCTTGCTGGCCAACGTGGGTTGGGGTTTGGCCGGGGCGGCGGCCTTGTCATCCGTGGTCTTGTTTGGTTTGGAATTGGCCGGGGTGGGCGAGGAAAGCGAGGAATCGCTGGAAATCAACCCGACCATCGGTCCAGAAGGCGCGGGCGCGGTGCTGCGCTGGACGTTCTAGTATTTCTCAAGAAGCCACGATCTCGCCATTTGAGTCAAGTACACAAACATATGGCACCAAAGTAGAAATACTTGTGCCGTGTCGCGAAGCGACATGGCGCTACCATTTCTCAAATCGGTATCAGCCTCTGAATCCGGCCATGGCTTTTTGGATCTTGGCCTTGAGTTCCTTGATGTCCCGATAGCTGGTCAGGCCCGCGGCTTTGGTCAGTTCCTTGAGCTTTTCCATCTTCCATTCGTTCATCGCCAGCATGATGTGCAGATCACGGTAGTGGCGGGTTCGTTTGGTGACAAAGGCCCGGATCAAAGCTCGCTCATCTCGTTGCAGGGCGATAAATTTTACGCCCAGACGGGCCTTTCGTCTGTTTGGGCCTGCTGGTTTGCACCACATCACTTCGGCCATGGCTGTGATGCGCTTGGCCGCACGGGGCAGGATGAAGCCCAGGGTCACCATGGCACCCCGGTCGATTTCATCGTCCAGCCAGAGGCTCATGCCCCCTACTCCAACCTCGATGCCGCGTCCCGTGCTTGTTTTTTTCTTGAGTTTGAGCTGGACCGGTTTGTTCATGGGCGCTCGGGCCGCCCGTCTTCTTTTTTTCAGGGTGAATGCCATGAGATCCTTACCTGAGTCCAATGATGCCCTGATCCAGCAGGGTCCGGAAGGTGCGTAGTGCATCCACTTCTCGCAGTGGGCTGACCATGATGATGGAACGCAAGGAGCGATCGCCGTCGATGCGGGACAGCACATAGCGCTGGGGGGCTGTCAGGCTTTCGCTGATCTGGGTCAAGTCCTCGGCGAGCAGGTAGGGGGTTTGCTCGTCGACCAGAAGTTGACTGCGTAGCTTGTCCGCCAAGGCTCGTTCCGCGGTGGCCAGGGCTTCGACCAACTCCGGGTCGAAGGGATGCGCTCCAAGGCCGGCATTCAGTGTGTCCACCGCTTGAGCGAATCGCTTCTGCTGGATGTGGCCCTGCGCCTGCAGAAGGAAATTGTCGGCGTCTTCCTCAAGGGGCTCTGGGCTGGGTTCCAGTTCTTCGACCTGGATATCCAATTTGGAAATTGGACCGGGCGCGGGTTCTACAGGAACGAGTTCTGCGGGGACGGGTTCGGCCTGGACGGGTTCGGCCTGGACGGGCTCTGCCGGGGCGGGATCTGCCGGGGCGGGCTTGGCCTGGACGGGCTCTGCCGGCGTTTGAGCCGAAGCAGGGACGACCTGCATCCAGCCTTTCTCCACCATGTCGTGCAAGGCCCGGAGCATGGGATAGTCCATGGAGTGAAAGCTCAAGATGATGTCGGAGACGCTCATGCCTTGCCGGCCCATGGCCAAGATGGCGCTCTCGGTGCTTCCCGGATCTGCGGCGAGGGTGGCCTCGGATTCGACTACCTCAAATCGGCAGGAGTCGTCCGGGATGATGGCTCGGATGCGCAGCATGTCGTTTCGCCGTGCGACTCCTTCTTGGTAGAGATCAAGCATGTCGACTGCCACATGCACGACGCTGGGGTCGTCCGGCGTGACACCGTCCAGAAACTCGAAGGCACCTACGTTCCAAAGAAATACATCCAGCAAAGTTTCGCGGATTTTCAGTTCGAGCATTTGGTGAATTTGATCTTCGGTCACCAGGCCGGTCATGACCAGGATGCGACCGAGGAGGACGCGGGTTTCCTGCTGAGTTTCAAATGCTTTTTGAAGCTGATCCTCGGTGATCAATCCGAAGTTGATCAGAAATTGTCCAAAATACTCCCTGGGATCATTGGAGCTGGCGTTGATGACCCGGCCGTCTTCCAGGGTCAGGGTCTTGTCGATTTGGCCGCGGCGGAATTTTAACATACCTGTCTGGCTGCGTTTCGACATCCACAGCAGCAGATCGACAACGGGCATGGTCTCGAGTGTGCCTTTCAGGCCCATGGCGTTTCCTCTTCAGCTGCGCAGTTCGGCTGCGGCTTTGTAAATGGCTTCGTAGCGTCTTGCCACCAGATTCCAGGAGAATTCCAGGCCCATGGCGTTTTCCTGCATTCTACGCCAGATGACCTTCTCGGAAAAGGCGGCCAAGCTGCGCTTCAGCCCCGCCAGCAAAGCATCGGCACTGGCTTCGGGCATGGTGAAGCCCGTTGCGTCCTCTGGGTCGTCCTCTGGGTCGTCCACCGTGTCGGCCAGGCCGCCGGTGGCGTGGACCAATGGTATGGTGCCGTAAAGCATGGCCTGCATCTGGGTCAGGCCGCAGGGCTCGAAGCGACTTGGCATGAGCCATAAGTCCGAGCCTGCCATAATGCGGTGGGCGCAGGCCTCGTCGCAGTCGGGCAAGTAGGCCACCCGATGGGGCTGGGCGTCTGCCAGATCGCGCAAATCCGCTTCCATCTTTGGGTCGCCACGCCCCGCCAGGATGAACTGGCAGTCCAGGTGCATCAGGCCTTCGGCGGCCTCCAGGAGCAAATCGATGCCTTTCTGCTCGGTCATGGGGCAGACCATGGACACCAAGGCTTGCCCCTGCAAGAGAGGCAGGCCGGCATGCTGCAAGGCCTGGGCTTTGGCCTCTGTCTTGCCCTCCATATTTTTTTGGTCAAAGGGGCTTGGGATGTGGGGATCGGTCTGGGGATTCCAAACCCGATTGTCCACGCCGTTCAAAATGCCCCGCAGATCCTCGGCCCGATCCCGCATCAGACTTTCGAAGCCTCGACCGAATTCCGCGGTCTGGATTTCGGCGGCATAACGAGGGCTGACGGTGGTCAGCTTGTCGGCGAAGACCAGGCCGGCCTTCAGGTAACTTACCTTGCCGAAGAACTCCATTTCGTCGGGGGTGAAGAGATCCCAGGGCAGGCCCAATGTCATCATGGCGTCGGGATCGAAAAGGCCCGCATGGGCAAGATTGTGGGCGGTGAAGACTGTTCCACAGGCGTTGAGCTCGGGCCGGTCCCGGTATTCGAACTGTAGCAATGGAGCCAGGGGGCCGGTGGGCCAGTCGTTGGCATGGATGATGTCCGGCGCGAAGGTCGTTTGGCGACAGGCTTCCAGGGTGGCTCGGCAGAAATAGGCGAAGCGTTCATCGTTGTCGGGATGGGGCTTGCCCTCTCGGCCATAGATCCCCTGGCGCTCAAAATAGCCGGGCTGGTCCACGAACCACAGCGTGACGCCATTTGGCGTTTGACCTTCCAGGATACCGCCCTGGATGGTTTTGCCACGGATGGTTACGCTGAGCTTGACTCGTTTGCGACGCAGATCAAAAGTGGCCACATCGATGCCGCTGTGTCTCGGCGTGACCACCACCACCTCATGGCCTCGCTCGGCCAGCTTGTCCGGCAAGGCCGAAGAGAAATCCGCCAGACCTCCTGTCTTGCAGTAGGGGGCGGTTTCCGGTGTAACAAAAAGGATGCGCATGCCTGGTGCTCTCCTGGTTATGAGGTGGACGGCCTCAGGTCGCTTTGTCCTCTGAGGGTATGGGGACCACGCTGTCGGCTTCCAGCGTTTGGATCTCCAGCCGCAGCCTGAAGGTGCGTTCCGCTTTGGGAGGCAAGGTCATTTCCCAACTCGCGCCCAAGGCCAATCCCTGCAAAATTCGTTCGGCTCCTTGTTTGTCTCGTCCTTGGGTTTCGATTGGATGTCGCCACAACACGCCCGCGGGCTGCATGCTCAGACGCAGTCTACGGCCGGTGCCTTTTTCGAACAAGGCAATCCAGGAAGCGTCCGCGATCTCTCCGACCGAGGCCGTTGATGGGCCCGGTCCGGTCATGCCGTCAAATTCGATTCGCGCTTGGCTTGTGACATCCAGGCTTAGGTTGAACTCTGGGCAGTAATGCAGATCCACGGGCGTGTCAGCCGGGTTGTGGAGTCGTACCTCCACCTCCAATTCAGGGCGGTCGGCGGGTATCCGAAGGCGCTTGGTCAGTTGGAGAGGGTGGGTCTGGAGGGCGCGTTTCAGCGAGCCCGCACGGAACATCACCACCTCGAAGTCACATTCTCCCGCTTCGTCGATGCCCAGGCTTTCGATGCCGTAGGGTTCCTCTGCAAAGTCGCCTTCTTCTACCTGCCTGGCAGATAGCCTGTCTTCCAGGGCACTGCCGGGTGCCGGGAATCGGTCGACGAAGTTGGCCCGCGCGCTTGGGTCTTTTACATCGCTTATGCAGCGGAAGCTCGTGCGATGGTCGATGGCCTCGATTCGTCCACCACGATTGGGTGCCAGCAGTACGTTGATAAGTCGGTTTTCAACCAGGATCTCTTCATGGCCATCGGCGTCGTAATCGATGGAATCGAAAGCGATCCAGTCCTCATCCCCTTGCGCTTGTTGGTCCAGCAAAACCTCGGCCTGCAAGAGGTGGCGATAGGCGGCTTGCCGCAAGGCCGGACTGTAAAGGCCGTCGAACTTGCCTTGCCAGAGCGCCTTGTGATCCTGGCCCTTGTGAAGAAGATTCTGAGCCCTTAAGCAGTTTTCATCCGGCAGCTCTGTCTCTTCCATGGCCTCGGCCAGCTTGCGACTCACCGCCAGTATTTTGCGGTAGAGCCTGTCGGCTTCCGGGTAGCGGATGAGGAAGTTACGCCAGGCTTCGCCGTCGGCACCACAGGCGGGGTAGGCGCGGCCCGCCGCCGGGTGTTGGTTCATCCATTGGGAAGGTGTACATGTGTGCAGCCAGTCGGAGGCGGCTTCTAGAGATTGGAAGAAGGTCTCCATCCATGACTGCTGCCAGACGCCTTCCCAGTCATCGGCCAAGCAAATTAGGCCCCCGCCCTTTTTTTCATCCGAAAGATCCAAGAGCTTGCGCATCAGGTTTTCAACGGCTGTGCCGGGCAGGTCTTGGCACAAAGCGCTGTCGATGGGAAAGATGGCCAACTCCTGGCCGGCCTGCTCCGTCATCCGGTACCCGGCCGTTCTTGGCTGAGGCATCCCGTCCGAATGGAGCAATCTTTCGTCCAAGAAGGTATAGCGAATCCCGGCCTCGGCCAACAGCGAGCACAGCTGCGGCTCCCATAGCTGCTCGGCGATCCAGGCACCTCGGCTGACTTGGCCGAATCGGTGATTGAGGCTCTCTTGCATGCCCGCCAGTTGGGCCAAGGCGTCGGTTTCTGGCAGGATCGCAAGGATCGGTGCGTGAAAACCACCGGCCAGCATTTCGATCCGTTCGGCCTGCTGCAGTCGGCCGAGACGATCGAGCAAGTCGGGTGCCAGGCGCTCGAACCACGCCAAGAGCGAACCGCTCAAATGCAGGCAGAACTTCAGGCTGACGTGCCGGTCGATGGCCTCGATCATGGGTCTGTAGCACTCACGGATCGCTTGTTGCACCACGTCGGCCGGGTTACCGGCCGGTTGGTGACCATGAAGGGTCAAGATCAGGTGAAGTTGCTTCATTAAACTCAGGTCCTCTCCTCCGCCGAGTGCCTCGTGATGGTAACCGCAAGACTTTCAGCTTTGCAACGCTATTTCTGGTCTGTGGCGAACCTGTTCATTTCAAATTGCAGTCTTTCCAGCCAATCCTGGGCCCAGGCCGGATCCGTCGGAAGCGGCGCTGTGGTCTTCAACTTTTCAGCCTGCTCGCGCGCTGTCTGAGCGCGTTCTGCGTGGTATGCGGCCTGAACCCGCAGGCGCAGGTTTGCGCTTTGCAGGGCTGGGGCGGCAAGACCTAATGCCTCGGCTTGCTCCAACCAGGGCAAGGCTCTGACGAAATGCTGCTGGTTGAACAGTTGCCGGCCCACCAGGTAGTGAGCGCTGGACCAATCCGGGCATAAAATGGCCGCTTGCATCAGATCATGAAAATAACCCAAATCCAGGTCGCCTTCGGCCAGAAAGGACAGGATTTGGCGCCCGGCCAAGCTGCAAGGCAGGCCGCCCTGTTCCATTTGCTCCAAGGCTTCGAGCTTGATGAGGGCGGAACGCTCCGAGCCATCGCCGAGCCCTGTCGCCAATTGGCCCTCGAAGGCTTGACGGGCCTCGGCCATGCGACCTTGGCGAATGGCCAAATCTCCCAGGCGTCCGGCGAGCCTTGTTTTGTGCGCTTCCCCAAGCCCGTCGTGCCGCAACAACTGTTCGCCCAGGCCCTGGGCTTCGTTCAATCGGTCTTGGCGCACACGCATCTCCATGCGCAGCTCCAAAGCACGGGGATCATTCGGCAGGTGGCCGAGCAAGTCGTCGATGACGAGGTCGGCCTCAGCCCAGCGCTCCTGGGTCACGAGATCATGCGCCTTGGTTCTGAGCTTGGCTTGTTCGTGGGCGCAAGTTTGTTCAAAGATCCCGCCTTTTGCAAACCGGCTTCGAGCCCGCACCAAAGTACCCTCGTCCAGGGGTATGGCATCCAGGAAGGCCTCCCAGTCGACGATGAGTTGCTCGGTGTCTTTTGTTGGGTAATGGCCCTCAAGGTCTCCGTCGGCATAGGCCGCGCGCAGGGGCTCGGCCCCATGGGTCTCCAGCAAATAGCGCACGAAGGATCCGGCCAGGGTGTAAGAGCGATTTGCGGCGGCGGACCAAAATCCCACGGGGTCGAACAAACCCCGGATGTCCGGGGCCTTGCCGATGCGTCTGAGGGCCGCGCTCCAACGGTGGGGATCTTGTCGCCCAGCGCTTCGGTCCAGGCCCACCGCCAAGCCCTCGGTCAGGCCCATGTTCACCCAGAAAGCCGAGCTGGCCGAGGTTTGGGTCGGCCAGGCACCGATCGCCGACGCCGCGGCGTGGACCAGTTCGTGTTTGAGCGTGGGGTGGGGAAAGCCCTTCAAATGGAGGACCATCATGGGCTGCCAGGGCTTGGCATACTGGGTATTGCCCGCCCCCACCAGCTTTCTTTTTTGCCGGGCCGAGGCAAAGACATAACTATGGATGGGCGGCAAGTCCAACTCACCTATCGCCTGTCGGATTTGATGCAGGCGGAATTCGTGATCCAGGACCAAAAGCGACCGGTCCCTGGCGTCGAGCCTTTCTGGGCAATGAATGACGAAGTGCTCGGTGCGGATGGTGACCGGCAGGGCGCGCTCGATGGCGTCTCGCGATCGGCCGAACCCCAGGCTGTCCGCGGCCGTGCCCAGGCCCCAGGCAGCGGCCAGAGCCAAAAGTCCGCCCACGAGGAGTTTGCCGATGGGTTTGGAGTCAGGACGTTTTTTTTGCATTGGGCGACTGAGCAAGAGGGCCAAGCAGGCAGCGGCCAGGGTCCAGGCCAGGCTGTGCGCGCGAGAGGCCAGCAAGGTCCATCCCGGTTCGATCACCGAGTCATAGATGGGACCGGCCAACCAACCCAAAAGGGGATTGTAGGAATCCACCTCCACACCGGTCCAAATGTGCGCCAAGCCGCGACCGGCCAGGAACAACCACAACCCGGTATAAGCCAGACCGGTCAAGGGACGTTTGGGCAAGAGCCAGGCCAGGCTCAGGCCCCAGCCGGTTGCCATCCCGGCAGTGCCGAGGCTCAACAGGGCAAAAAAGGCCAGGCCGGTCGAATAATTACAGTTGTCTACCCGAAGGGCGTTGAGGCTGATGATGCCCAGGGCCGGCAGCATGGTCAGCAGGTTTAATCCCAGCGCCCGGCGGATTTGTTTGCCGTAGCCGTCCAATCGCCGCACCGCGGCTACGGCCACCGGCCCCGCGGTCAGACTGGCCAAAAGGCTCATCGCCAAGGAAAACTCGTATCCCAAAAGATTAAAAAGCGGAACAAAGGCCAAAGCCGCCGCGGCACCGGTGTGCAAGAGCAGGGCCACGACGAAAGACGGGCCCGCGCCCCTCGGCAGCCGACCGGATGCTTTTTGTGGGTCACCGAACATGCGCATCTTGTTATCACAGGCGAGGGCGCTCTGGCCAATGGGATTGCAAAATTGAGATTCACATGCTTTGGTTCAGCGATATGGACCGAAAACTAACAGGCAGAGCGCTGGGGACGATGTGGCTTGGGATGCTTTTGATCAGCCTGGGCTGCGCGACCAGCACCGGCTGCAAGTCGGCTGATTCGCATGCGGACGGCCCCCAGGTCTGGCTTGCGGGTCGAGACGGGCCCGTGCGCATTTTGGTGGAGGTGGCCAGCCGGGTTGATGAGCAGGCCCGCGGCTTGATGCATAGGCAGCAAATGCCTGAAGACAGGGGCATGATTTTTATTTATTCGACAGAGGCCCTGCATGGCTTCTGGATGAAGAATACGTACATCCCTTTGGATATGCTCTTCATCGGCTCCAATCGCCGCATCGTGGGCGCTGTAGAAAACGCCGAACCGCTGACCACGACCAGGCGTCAGGTCAACGCGCCGAGCAAATACGTGCTGGAGATCAACGGGGGGCTGATGAAAAAGCTGGGCGTGATCGAGGGCAGCGAAGTGCGCTTCGAAAACCTCTCACGCTGGATCCCGGAGGATTAAACCAGTGAGAGGCAAACTGATTCTCATCCGCCTGTTTGTGGTCTTCTTGGTGATTTATCTCTTCGTGGGCGCGGTCGTGACCCTGCGCCACGCCCTGCGTTCGGACCCGCTGGCCGCGGGCAAAGCTTACGTCAGGGCTTTGCAGGATCGGGATCTGCCGGGCATCTATCTTTATTCAGACCTCTTGGGGCCCCGGTTGGCGGGCATGATGGCCAAAAGCGATGTGGCTGAGAATACACGCAAGCAGATGTGGGCCAAGGATTTCGTGCGTTTCAAGAGTGAGTTTCAGCGCGGCGGCCACGCCATGGACAGCCTGCGGCGGGAACGACAGTTGCTGCATCCGGAAGCCATGGTTTCGCCGGTTTCCGCCGGGGATTATGCGGCGGAGATACGCGACATCGATGGCGAGGAAAACTTGGCACGTTTCGGCGACCTGCCGGGCAGTATCTACCAGTTGTACTTTCGTATTGGGTACAAATCGCCCGACCAAGCACCGCCGGTGGGCGTGTTGAGTAACATCTCTACGGGCAAGGCGCGACGCATCCGTGCCGTGGTGATTCGCGTAGAGGTTACGACCCGGCCTGATATCCCCTCTTGGCAGACTTTTTTCATGGGGCTTGATTGGCTGGAAAGCATCGAAGTGGCGTTTCCCTTCAGAGCCTGGTTCACGATTCGTTCGCCCAGCGAGGTCTGGATGGCCAAGGTGATTTTCGACGTGGATAAGAAGACCGTGGAGACCTTCTAGGGGATTGAATCTTAGTCTTTGTTGAGCAATTTGCGGTAGAGGTGATCGCCCAGAGATCCGCGCATCAGTCCTTCGACCATGGATTCAAAGTCGTCCCGCTGGCCGTCATCTCGATAAATGAAGTGAATGCCCATGCCCATTTCCTTCACTTCGGGCCGGGCCATGTTGCCTTCTTCGTTGATCCAAATGACCTCGCCGCGAATTTCCACCGGGTTTTCAATCTTTGGGATAACCAAGCGAAAGAGAAATTCGGTGCCCATGGGCAGGGGCTTGTCGGTTTTGATGAAGGTGCCGCCTTTGGAGATGTTCTTGGTGTAATCCGCGAAGAAGGTGTTCATCTTCTTGTATTCAACTTTGAGCTCGATGGGCGCGCGGATGTGTTCGCGTCTGTTGGTTTCTTCAGCATCGCTCATGGTCTGTCCTCGTCGCTTCAAGTGATTCGCGGATGATGATAGGGCAGGGGGTGGCAGCCCGTCAAACCCTTTTGCGGCTATCTGGCTCGACCCGCATGAGGGGATCTGATACATTGGCTTTTTGACTACTGGCAGTTGATAAAGGGGTCCTTGATGAAACGTCTGATCGTCTTTTCCGCGTTATGGTGCTTTGTCTTTTCCGCCGCGCCTGCCTCGGGCATGAATTTAGCCGGCGAGTGGGAATATCAGGCCTTGAACTCGGGCGATACCAATTTCAAGGTGGAGCAGGAGGGTTCGGCCCTTACTTTTTATCGGGTGCTCCATCCCGAATTCGAGGGAAAGCGCTACAAGCTGGAGCATATCTACCGGGGAGAGCTTAGAGACCAGCGTATCGTCGGCAAGATGTTTGTGCGGGAAGAAGGCATGGCCGACTTTGAGTACCTGCGCAAATTCGAAGGCAAGCTGGTTTCGGAGAACAAGCTGGTGGTCGACGACATGCCCTTGAAGCGCACAGCGCAAGTCGTCGTTGCCGACACCCAGTCGCCCCCGCCCGAGCCCGACAAGCCCAAATACGCCAAGGTGGTCATCCAACGGGAAGACCCCAGGGAGAAAGAACCGCCCAAGGCGACAGAGCCGCCACCAGCGCCTGATTCCGTGGCCAAGCCGGCCCCCTTCGTCATCCCCAAGTTGATTCCGGTGGAACGGCGCGTGACGACGGGCAAGGATCGCCGGGTGCGTAAATTGCTGGACGGCGGCGACACCTTCTACGGACGAAAGGAATTCGGCCGGGCGGTTACGGCCTATGCCGCGGCTTTGAAGCTGGACGCGCTCAAGGTCGAGCTTCTGTATAAGTTGGGCTTGTGCCATGGCATTTTGGGCAGCCGAGCCCACAAAGCCGGGAACTCAGCTCGGGCCGCGGCCCACCTGCACCAGGCCATCGGGTTTTGGAGCCGGGCCGCGCGTTACGATCCTTACAACGATGGGGCGAAGGAGAACATCCGACGCGCCCAGAAAAAGATTTCCAGGATAGAAAATTGTACCCCTCGGAAGAAGTTAAATTGAACGTATTCAGGGTACGGCAAATCAAGCATCTAGCGGCCTCGAAAATGTGCAAAATGGACTTTTTTCGAGGCCATCAAAATTGAGTTCCGCCGTGGTTTGGCTGCTTGAATCGAACGAGGAGGCGGTGTGCTGAAAGAAGCGGTCGGCGATCTGAACCGCATGCGGCAGATCCTGCAGGTGTTGGTCAAACATGGTTTCGGCGACATGCTGGGCCGAGCTCGCCTTTTTGAGCGTTTGGGCTTGAGCGAACCCACGGATCCGGGAGAACGAGAGGCGGAGCCGGCCAAGCGCATGGCCCGCGTGCTTTGCGAACTGGGGCCCACCTTCATCAAGATGGGCCAGCTTCTCAGTGCCCGACCCGATTTGATCCCCGATGCATACGTGGACGCCCTGCGCGAGCTGCAAGATCGAGCGCCGGCCATTTCGTACGCCCAGGTGGCCAAGGTCATCACCGACAACCTCGGCAAGGCACCGGATGAGATTTTCGCCGAGTTCGAGCGAGAGCCAGTGGCCTCGGCCTCCATCGCCCAGGTGCATCGGGCCGTGACCCGGGACGGGCAGACCGTGGCGGTCAAGATCAAGCGGCCGGGCATTGAGCATACGGTCCGTTCCGATTTGGACATTTTGTATTATTTGGCCAATCTGATGGAGGCCATGATCGAGGAAAGCGGCCTGTACAATCCGGTGGGCGTGGTTCGAGAGTTCGACCGGGCCATCGGCCTGGAGATGAACCTGCAGCGCGAGGCCGACAACATCAATCAATTCAGGGTCAACTTCGCCAAGCGGGACATGCTTGTGCTGCCCGAGCCCATGGAAGCCTTGTGCGGCAAGGAAGTGCTGACCATGAGCTGGGTCGAGGGCGTGCACCTGGAGGAAATGGAGGCCGGCTCCGAACTGGCCCAAAAGGCCGCCTTGAACCTCATCGAGATTTCTTACCTGCAGATTTTCGAAGACGGTTTTTTTCACGCCGATCCCCATCCGGGCAACCTCCGGTTTTTGTCAGATGGACGGGTGGGTTTGCTGGACTTCGGTCAGGTGGGCAAGTTGACTTCGGGCATGCGTTCGAGCCTTGTGCTCTTGGGGCTGGGCGTCGTGCTGCGAGAGCCCGATACGCTGGCGCGCCTGGTCTATAAGATCGGGGTGAAGAGTCAGCGGGTGGATCTGGGCAAGCTCAAGGACGATTTGGCCAAGATGCTTGAGGGCTCTTTGGAAAAAACCCTGGGCGAAGTCAACACAGGAGAGCTCCTGCGCAAGATCATCGACCTCAGCGTGCACCACAGCGTGCGCATCCCGACAGAGTATGTGTTGATCTCAAAGGCCACCTGCGCCATCGACGGCACGGTGCGAAGGCTTTTCCCCGATTTGGACCCCGCGGAAGTGACCGCCCCGTACGTGCGCAAGCTCATGAGCGACCGCTTTAATATTGAGGACATGCGGGGCGGCTTGCTTCGCTCCGCCTTGCAGCTTTCGAGCTTTTTAAACGACGTCCCCCAGCAGCTCAGTCAGATTCTCTTGGACCTGGAAGGCGGCCGTCTGTCGGTCAACGTGCGCGATCCGGAAACGGCCAAGTTGACTCGTGTGCTGCGCGGCACGGGCATGGAAATCTTTTGGGGCCTGGTGGCGGCCGGTCTCATCGCCGGTAGCCTGCCCGCGCTCATGGACCCCGTCAACACCCCCACGGCGGCCGTGGTGGCCATGGGCTCTGCTGCCGCCATCGCCTTCTTCGCAACGAGTCGCTATTTCCTAAAGCCCATCTTCCGCAAGCTACGCCTGCGAGACTGGCTCGAACGTCGCTGGGGCGAAGACTCCGTCGAAGAATGCTGTAAAGAGGATGAAGCCAAGCACTAAGGAAAACGACTCAAAACGGTTTCATTTCACTGCGGCCGTGCCAAACCCGCAAGATGATCACGCGATTTTGTTTTGCCATATACACAATTCGATAAGGTGAAATAATGACCTCGCGATAATCGAGTCCGGCGAGTTCGGGCACGATGCGGCCGGATAATGGGTGATCCGCCAGGCGAAGAACACCCTTTCGAATCTTGTCCGCCAGGCCTTTGGCGGCGGATGGATCATCCCGGCTCACATATTCACGAATGTCTCTCAAATCTTCTAAGGCGGGGTCTGTCCATAAGATTTCGTGTCTACTGGGCATCTGTTGAACCGAAGCTATTCAGGATTTTCTCCGCGTCGGCATGCGGGTGTAGATCGCCGTCGGCTGCTGCCTTGGCACCTTTTTCTACCGCTTCGATGAAGTCGGCTCGTTGGACCAGGCGCTCATATTCTTCGAGATCGATGAGCACCGCCACGCCGCGGCCACGCCTGGTCAGCAACACGGGACGGCGAGAACGATGAACATGACGAACGAGGGCCGAAGCCCTGGTTTTGAGTTCGGTGAGTGGATGCACATCCTCACTGAATTTGGGTGAAGTCATGACAAACTCCTTAAGTCAGAGGCTGCTTTAAAGGTACCACAAGAAGGTGCCTTTGAGTGGTCTTTTTGAGGGGGAGGGCCGAAGCCCCGGTGCCTACTCGGCTTCCTGATAATTGAGCATCAGCATGACGGCCTTGTCGCTCATGTTGGCGCCGTCGTTTGCGTAGACGATGCCGAACTTGTGGCTGGCCACCGTGTAGATGTACATGGTGCTGCCGGAGGTGGCGTCTTGTTTGATTTCGGGACTTGAACCCAGTTCGCTCTGCCATTCCGAGCGGGTGGAACCCAGGCGGTGACCGGCTGAGGTGCTGCCGTAAAACAGAGGGTACATGACCACGGCCACCAGCTTGTCGATGTCGAAGAGGCCCGAGACCTCCTCCACGCCGATGAATTCCATCCCCATGACCCGATAAGTGTCCACGTAGAAGGTGACGTCATAACCGCCCACCACTTGATCATAGGTGATGTGCCGATCAGGGGTGCCCAAGACACCCACATGTACATAACGCGGCGAGCCCGTGTCCGAGCCGTCGCCGGCGAGGATGTTGGTGGTGCCGATGCGCAGGGTGGCGGTCGTCGGTGTGATCGTCCCGTTGGGCGGTAGGTAGGTTCGCGTGACCGCAAAAGAAGTGGCCACGTCGCTTTCGTTGTAGCCGATGAACAGACCGCGGCTGAAAAACTCGTCCATCTTGCCGCCGGCGTAGCCGTTGCCCGCTGGAATAATTGCCGTGCGGTCGGGGTTCGACCAGGCGGGCACCGCGCGTACCTCGGCCAAAGTAGAGCCGGGTCCGAGGCCATCGGCCGTGTGGGCATTCATGCCCGTTCTGGCCGTCAGGGTGATGACCATGTCCGGGTTGTCGAAGACCTGGTAGCCTTCCGGGTCGGATTCAAGTCCAGAGACCCACAGGGTGTCGCTCAAAAAGGACAGCGTATAGTCCCCCGAGGTGTTCATGCCCTGTTCGCCCACGATGTTGCGGATTTGGCTCAGGGTGACGGGAACCGAGGGATTGGTCGTGACCTGCATGGAGCCGATGCCCGTGCCCGGCTGGATAAGCAAGCCCGGATCCTCGTCCACCACGGTAGCGCCATCGTCGCCGCCCGTACCCCCATCATCACCGCCCGTGCCCCCATCATCACCACCCGTAGCCCCATCATCACCGCCCGTAGCCCCATCATCACCACCGGCATCAATGCCGGCGTCCGCGTCCCAGCCGCCGTCGGAGCTCATGGGTTCACAGATCCCCATGTTGCAAGCAAAGCCCGGACTGCAATCTTGATCATTCGAGCAAGCCCCGCTACCGCCCCCGCAGGCTGAAACCAGAGTGAAAGCGAGAAGCAGCAAGGCCAAGCTGCACAGGGTCTTGGTGGGGGTCTTCATAAGTACGAATCTAGCAGGCCGAAGGCAGTGCTGGCAAGGGCAGCTGGAGGGGTTGAAAAGCGTGCAAAACGCAAGTTGAACTTTCGAATTGCACGCGCCCTGCTTTTTACCTTTTTTAGGGGTCCTGACGAGCATGTAGGGCGATGTAGGCAGTTTGAAACGGGCGGAGTTGTAAGATCATGAGTTATTAGGCGAAACCCTGTCCCGGCGCCGGGACAAATGGAGGCGCTTTTTTTGGCTGGATTTCGTCGGTTTTTGATGTCGGGAAATCGGGGACGTTTTTTGGTATTTGTCAAGTAAAGTTGACAAAACGAACTCTATTCACTAGGCTTGAGGGTGGAGGTTGGAGGCGGATGTCACCGGAGAACATGAGGTTTATTGCTGAAACCCGGAAGCTGCGGCAGGCGGATTTGGCCAGGGCGGCTGGGGTCTCTCGGCAGGCGGTGTCCCGATGGATGAATCCGGTGGGAGATGGGGCGTTTTCGATCAGAAGTCGGCATCTGCACAGTTTGGCGAAGAACTTGGATATCGACATCCATCAATTCTTCGAACCCCTGCCGGATACCCGCCCTTACGCAACCGCTCTTTTATGGGACAGACTCTACCCCAATCTGCCCGCCTTCCTCGTCGCCTGTGTCGAAGGAGAAAAGCGGGCGCTGGCGCGCATGGTTCAGGTCTATGGCTTGCTGATCACTGTTAAATTGTTCGGCCAGAAGGCGATGGGGTCTTTTTCCGAGTACAAAAAGTACATTCATCCGGTGCGCCGAAAAGAAAGCGAGCAGGTATGGAAAGTTCTCCAAGACCCGATCTAGCCCTGGCGAAAAAGATGTTGCCCAAGGCCTTGCTCGAGGCCCTGAGCCGGATTTTCTCCGGGGGTCTTTCGGACTGCGTGTTGGTGGGGGGAAGCGCCCTGTCCGGTTTCTATGCCGGACACAGGCGTTCCGATGATTTGGATCTGTATACCAAGGATCCGGCCAGCTTTAAGGCTGTTACTTTGGCGGCAAAGCAGCTTCCCATCGACCAGCAACACGCGAGCGCCATGTATTTCCGCGCCAATTGCACCCTGGCGGGGCATGCCTTCACCATCGACGTGGTGCAGGATCCGAATCTTTTCCAGGTGGGCCGATGGCATCAACTTGAAAACGACATCACCGTCGCTTCTTTGGAAACCTTGTTGATGTGCAAGGCGGCAACCCTTGTCAGTCGCGCAAGCGAAAAAGACCTCTACGATCTGATCTGGTTGTTCGCCCGCTTTCCCGAGATCGACCTTTCTCGCCTCCTTCAACTCGGCCGAGAAATCGATGCTGGCCTGAACGCCGAGTCGGTGCTGCTGTCGCTTGCCGGTGCCATTCTCAAAGAAGAGGCCTGTGATTTCTCGCTCGATCCGGGCATCTCCAAAAAACAAATCTACGCCCAGATCAAGTCCTTCAGAAAACAGCTTCTTCGCGAACTCAAAGACATCAAGAAGGTAGAAACCCCACCCGGATTGGCCGAGATCGTCAGGCGAATCAAAGAAATCGGCTCTTGAGAGTCGATGAAATCAGCTACTAGGGCAGGTAGTGGCTGCCCTGGATGCGATGGATAACATCCAGGCGCGTGAGTGCGCAGAGGCCGAACCATTGTTCTTGGTTCAGGTGGCCGTTGGGATCGTTTAGGGCCAGCTCGCCCTGGCAGGTTTGCTCCAGGGATGCGTCGCAGGCGCTGGGGGCCGCAGGCGTCGTGCATGTTGCCGGGACTGCGTATTTGTCCAAGAGCTCGGCGGCATTTTCGAAGCGATTGTCGACGCAGATCGTGAAGCGTTCGAAATGCCGTGGGTTGTCCTGGTTGAAGTCGATTTTTTCGGTTTGGCATTCCTCCTGGCAGATATGGCTGTCGGCGTCGCAAAGGCCTGGCCAGCAGTCGGCGTCGTGCAGGCATTGATAGCAGCCGCCCAAGAGAGAGCTGCAAGAACCCATGCAATCCATCACCTGGCAGATGTCTTGGACGCAAAGACCCGTGCGTGTGTTGCAGACCTCGGAGATGGAGCAGTCCTCGGCGCACTGGCAGGGCTCGGCGGGTTCGGCGTCGCACAGGCCCTGGTAGGGATTGCAGACTTCGCCGCTGGGGCAGGTGGTGTCCAGACAGCGATTGGGCAGGCAGTGGGCGCTTGTGAGATCGCAGAAAGCGGCCGGGGCGCATTGCTCGTCGTTTGTACAGCTTGGCTGGGAGTAACGGCTGAGATCGATTTCGGCCAAACTTAGCCAGCCGGCCCAAAGCTCGTAACACTTGTAGCCGATGTATTGGTAAAGATCGCCGACGAAGACCTGATAGGCGCGGGACTTGTCGGCGGCTTGCGTATAGGCGCTGCCCCCTTGCTTCAGGCTGAGCTCTGAGACGAGGTCGTCGGGTTGGACATGGATGCTTGGGAAGGCCACGTTGCCGCAGCCCCGGTCGTCCGGGGTGGGTTCACAGTCCGGTATGAAGTCGAGATCATAAAACCAGGCGTCCTCGACGTGCAGGCGCAATGGGCCCGAGGGGCCGTCTTCCCGGATTGCGAGGTCTTGGTTGTACCACCAGGTCTCTTCGAGCATGACGCTGGCCCAAAGCGTCTCGCCAAGTCGCAGCGGTGCTTCATGGCCCTCGGGGAATCGCAGGAATATTTTCGCCAGGCAAGCGTCTTCGATTAACCACAACCAGAGCACCGAATTGAAGTCATCTTCCGGGGCGGGGTGGGCGTAAAGCACCTGGGCCGGTCCGTTCACCACGGCAGGGCAATCTATGTTGCCCCAGGGCCCTTCGCCGATCTTCAGGTGGAACCTCTGGGGCGGCTCGGCCTGGCAGAGTCCACTGTCTAAACCGCCGTCCGAGCCTGCGTCCACAGCGGCATCCAATCCAGCATCTTGTCCCGCGTCAGCTCCTGCGTCCACGTTGGCATCCGCAGCGGCGTCCACGCCCCCGTCTTCCTGGACACCGTAGGTGCTGCAGCCGAGGGCCAGCAAACATGTGACTACGATCATCGCGAATTTGGACATGGAGACCTCCCCGGGGTCTGGTGGAACTGATTGATTCTCACACGACATGCGAAGGAGAGTCAATGGGGAGTCGTTGAGGATGCTTGCGTGGGTGGGGGGCTTTCGGTCATAATAGGGGACTTTTGATTTGAAAGGAGAGGTGACGTGACGCGCCGATCTTCGAGTTGGATATTGTTGGTTTTGTCCTGGATGCTCATGGGTTTGTGGGCTTGTGATTGTGGCGACGGTACCCCGCCCTGTCTTTGTGGGGCGGATGATGCCTGCGAAGTGGATACCGACTGTGATGATGGGGTGAGCTGCGTTGACTCCTGTTGCGGTGGTTGCAAGGATTGTCTTACGGACGCTGATTGCGAAGACGATACTTTGGAATGCGTGGACGGGGTTTGTGTGGACAAGGTCGCCTGCGACAATCCTTGTGTTGTGGGTGCCGACTGTGGGGCCTGCGAGGCTTGCGTCGATAGCTGTTGCGAAAGCTCCGAATGCGCCTCGGACGCTGATTGCCCGCCGGAAAACGACTTGCCTCGTTATTGCCCGGAAGAGCCCGATCCGGAGACCGGCTGCCAGGAATGTCTCTTCGTGCGCTGCGAGGAAGATTCGGAATGCGAAGATCCTGCTTTCCCGCTTTACGTGGAATGCACCGCATCCCAGTATCCCCGCTGCGTCCGTGGCATGTGTGAATGCGCCCAGCCCTGCGGCGGTGCTTGCCCCGACGGTACCTATTGTTGCCAGGCCACCAACAACTGCGATCCCATCCCCGATCCCTGTCCGGATCTGAAATGCGAAGATTGCTTGATGCAAAACCCGGACCCGGGCGGCAGCTTGAACGAAGAAACCTGTGCATGGCAGGACGTGACTTGCTCTTGCGTGCCCTTGCCTCCCTTGGACCCGGCCTTCGCCGGTCAGCATTCGGCCTTGGCCTTGCTGCCGGACGGGGTGCCCGTCCTGAGCGGGTATTATGGTCGTCCCTATGGCGATCTGCTCTTTGGGATGGCCAGCGGGGCCGCCACCGGGGCCACGGTGGATTGGACCTTCGTCGATGGCGTGCCCGCCGATGCCCCTTGTGAGGGCGATGCAAATGGGCCGCGTAACGGCATTGCCGAGCCTGGAGACGATGTGGGCTGGGATACGGACATCGTGGTGGAAGATTCGAACTTGATTCGCATCTCCTACCATGACCGAACCAACGGCGCCCTGAAGTACGCCGTGAGCGCCGATGGTCTGACCTGGACCGTGCACACGGTGGATGATAACGGACTGACCGGTCGCTACAGCTCAATGGCCGTGGGTTCGGATGGCCGGCCCATGATCGCCTACATGACCCTCAATCACGCCGGCCAGTCCATGCTCAAGCTGGCCTGGGCCAATGACGGCGTGACCGATCCCCAGGTCGACACCGACTGGACTTTTTACGAGATCGACAGCATGGCCATGCTCTGCACCCCGGATTCCTGCGACGCCGGGTCGGTCTGCCTTGAGTCTTCCGGCGCTTGCGCGGTCGAAGACGATGCGGCCAACTGCAATGCCGGTGATGGCTGTGCCGATGGTGAAGCCTGTGTTGCCGCGTCCTGCGAGGTCCTGATGAGCGGGTCGGCCTTAGACGATCTGCCCGAGGGCGTGGGCCTGTTTGCCTCTCTGGCCTTGTTCGATGACGGCTCGCCTGCCGTGGCTTACTACGTGAACTCGATCAGTCCTGAATTGCGTTTTGCAAGTTGGACCGGTTCGGCTTTCGGCGCGCCCGCCGTTTTGGACACCGGTCGCGGCATCGATTGCGACATGTTCATCGACGGTTCGGATCAGATTCACGTCACCTATCAAGATCCGGCCTTGGGCGAACTTTGGTACGTCAACGCGGGTTTGTCCGCACCAGAGCTTGTGGATGTGGGTGCCCGGGATGTGGATGGCAACCCCACAGACGCCGCTTCCGCGGTGGGCGCTTTTCATTGGGTGGGCAACTTCCCTCGCGTGGTGGCTGATTCCAGCGCCCGTGTGCGTGTGGCCTATCAAGACGGGACCACAGAGGATCTGCTGCACGGGACTCGGGCGCCGGACGGCACCTGGAATTTGGAGATCGTGGCCAGAAAAGAGATCGCTGAGAACTTCGTGGGTGCTTATGGGTTCTTTGTGGATATGGTCTTGACGGCCGACGAAGATTCGCTGATCTCCAACTTCAAGCACAACCTGCGCACGGAGCCCTTCAGCTCGGTTATTGATCTGCGTTTGTTTACTCCATAATTTCCATTTTTGCACAGCAAGCATACTGGCGACAATTCTCGTTTGCCGCTATAATGAACCAGGTAAACGCAAGAAGGAGTTACTGCCATGCGCGGTCCGGCGGCCGCCACGTTTTTCTTTTTCAGTTTGACCGCACTGCTTTTGGTCTCGGGCCAAGCCTGTGACGACGAGGTGGCCGGGCCTTGTCCGGGCGGATGTTCGGTCGGGCAAATTTGCGATCCCGAACAGGGCGTTTGTCTTGAGCTTCGTCCCGAGGCGGTCCCGGCTGATTTGGGGCGTTACTTGTCGGCGGCCCTGGATGAATCCGGGCGTCGTGTTTTTGCGGCCTACGCCAAGCGTTATGGCGATTTGGTCTTCGCCAAGGAAAAAGACGACGGCACTTTCGAATACGAATACGTGGACGGCCTGCCTTTTGCTTATTCGCTGCAAAGTGATCTGAGGGCCGACCCCGTGGCCCCGGTGCTCCTTGGAGACAACGTGGGTCTTTACGCCTCCTTGGCCCTTGGCCCCTTGGACCGCCCGCACATTGCCTATTTTGATCGCAGCAACGGGCGGCTGAAGTATGCCGTCAAGACCGTCGAGGGCTGGGATGTCGTGACCGTGCCCCGGGCAGGCGAGGACGAGCATGTGGTGGGTCGTGCGGCCTCCTTGGCTTTGGATGCCGAGGGTCAACCCCATATCGCTTTTTTGGACGAGGATCTGG